>JAUYPF010000022.1 GCA_030697685.1 bacterium
GTCAGTAGCTTTATATAGGAGTTTTACCACTATATTAGAAGGAAAATGATACGAAAAACAATACTTGGCTTGGGCTTATGTGGACTTTTGAATGGTTCTGCACAGGCTACTGATGTGGTCAAGGATACTGGTTTAAGTCCAGCAGAAGCAAGAAAAGCAGTTCTTGATGATGCAATAAGAGTTAATTATGATACTTGGAAAAAAGAAGTTGTTGATTATGATGGTGCTGTTATTGTTTTGTTTTCTTCTAGTTGCCCAGCAGATGTAAATACTGAAACCACTAATAGAAACATGGATATTGTATATATTGGATTAATGGATAAGTTTGAAGGTGTAAGGGTAAATAGTTTGCCTTTAAAATTTGGATTTTATGATGTCTGTGGAAGAAGCAAAGCTGACCTTCTCGGAGTAACAACAACTGAAACACATATGTATCTTGATGGAAAAGAAATTGATAAAAGAGTTGGCGGTCCTGCAAATGTTACTTCATTAGAGGGAAATACAAAAGCAATGAGTGATTGGGTTAGTTCTAATTTGCTTAATACTCCTGTTTTGTATAAAGGAGAACAAAAAAAAGTTGTTTTTAATGGAGAGTACAAACCTCAATTAGTTGCTTACAATCAATAGATTTATTAAATTTGTTTTCTTTAGGAGTTTTATGAATCAGTTTAGAGGTGCATTATTCTTGTTAATTGTAGTTATAATTTCTACAATTGTTTTTGGAGCAGATCCTCCAGCTGAAGAAGATCTCTATGGGGTTGAAGAAAAAGGATCTGGAGAAGATAATATCATCCCAACAGCAACCACAGACACTGCACCAGGAGGATATACTTTTACAGATGCAAATGCAGAAGAAGAAACTCCAGCACAATTTACAGTCAGTGAGGACGCACCAATAACAAAATTTGACAACATCCCTGCAGGCACAGAAGTGCACACAGAGTATGGAGACTTTACTGGAGCAGATTTTAGCAATGCAGTCTTTGGCAACGGCGGCATTTACGAAGCAACGATCACTGGCATCAGTGCTGGTGCAACATTCTATTTTCTCTCTTCTTTCGACGACCAACTCTTCTCCCTCACTGCAGGCACTGATGAATCAGAAGTGCGTGTCATACAGTTCCAAAAAAATGGCTCTTTACTAGACCGGATATACATGGAGCTCGCTGAAGGTGATCAAATATCTCAAGGAGCTCTTCTCGAACCTATGATGTACCATTTCCAAGCCTACGACAATGATGCAGTCTACATCTACAATGAAGACCAAAGCACAGAAATCACACTCGGAGAGCATAGCTACAATGGTTCTTACTATGAATCTTTTGAAAATCCTACAGACGAAGAAATCAAAACACAACTCACCCAAGAAGGCTTTGAAGAAATCACTCTTCCTGAAAATGCGTCCTACACCTACAAGGCTTTGGGGATCTTAGATGATATTAATGTCACACTGAGCAACAGTGCAAGGCAAAGTATTTCAATTTGTAAACTGGAAAGAGAAGGCTGTCAAGCATACAATAAAATAACTTCCTTCATTATAGAAGAGAAAGATCTTCAATTAAAACAAAATGGCTACACAATCGTAGAATCCTATGACGCAAATAACATTATTGAATTGAACTTCGCAGAGCAAACAGCATATCTTACAAACATCAATCCAGAAGAAGAAATACTTGCACTATTCAGAGTAGGCTATCATGAAATCACAGAGACCAATGATACAATTTATTCAAATATCCTCACAGAAGAATACCCCTACCTCTTCACATTGTACGACTCTGACAAAGTCATCCCAGAACTAAAAATA
This sequence comes from bacterium, assembly GCA_030697685.1. Classification (GTDB taxonomy): domain Archaea; phylum Nanobdellota; class Nanobdellia; order SCGC-AAA011-G17; family GW2011-AR17; genus JAGVZZ01. The sequence continues at coordinate 1,808 of JAUYPF010000022.1, forward strand.
GAAAATAAAGTATTGAAATACCAAGATCAAAATAATGCAGCATATTCGCTTCCAAACATTGATGCAATGGAAATCGCATGCTTTCGCTATGCATACCAAAAAACAAGGAGTAATACCAATGATCCAAAAACAGAATACTGCCTCTAAGAAAGGACAAGCAAGCCTATATATTATTTTGGGAATGGTATTTGTTATTCTTGTAATCTTGTATTATGTAGAAACAAGCACTGGAATTCTTTCGGGTATAGTAACTGGTCTTTCTAAGACTGTATCAGAATCTTTAGAACAAAGTGAAATGAGAGAACAGGTGAATAGATGCCTTTCTGATTATGCAAAGCAAGGCCTTGAACTATTACAAACACAAGGGGGCTATATTGAACTTCCCAGAGAGCAGATATTTTTTGATGAAAGAGCATTAGGTATTTTTTCAGAAGAAGGAATACAAAAGGTGAGCATTTCTTCTATGGAAGAAGAACTCTCTCAATATGTACAAGAAAATGTAGAAAGAGATTGTTTCAATGATAAAGAAAAGTACAGTCTTGAACAAGGTGATCTTGTCGTTACAACAACACTGAAAGAAGAAGAAGTAGTAATAGAAGCAGAATGGCTCTTACAGTTTCATAACAAAGAAGATCCTACATTATATTTTTCATTACAGTCCTTTGCGGTAGCGCTAGATACAAATATGCTGCAACTCTTTGAAGAAGCAGAGCTTGTAGCAGAAGAAGGAATGGATTATCATACACAGTATTATGCGGAAAATACTATCAATAGAGTACAAATTTTAAATTCTGAAGCGAATATTACCATATTGAGCATGGAGGAAGAATATTTCATCATTGCAATCAAAAAGTAAATAAAGAAAAGGAGCTAAAGGAACAACATGAAAAAAGTGGTGATAGGTATTGGAGTTCTCTATCTCTTCTTTATTTCACTAGCATTTTACCTGCATCTTATCCCATTATTCCTTGTGACTTCTGTAAATGACACAGATATTGTCATTAGAGATGATGATACTGGACTATCTAAAGCATTTGGTCTCTGGTATTCTGAAAATGAAGAGGAAGGAATAACATATTACAAGAGTAATAGCCCTTTTGAAACTGATGGGAAGATTGTCATTCAGAAAGGTGATTTTGTAAATCTTTATGGTCTTGTACTTTCAGTGGATGAAGTTACGGATCAAACAGTGTATATTTCTGGGAATAAAGAAAATCCTCTTGAGAAGATATTGGCGATGGTACACCCACTAGAAGAGGGGGCTATACAATTCAATAAGAGGGGGACCTACTATCTCTATATCCCTGCAAACACAGAAAATATTCTTTTTTATAGTGAGATCTCTCAAGAATATCTTTCCTACATTGAAGCTGAGGTTATTGTAAAATGAAAGTGATAAAAAATAAAGAAGACATGGACTGGTGGGGGTATTTTCTTTTCATCTCATTATGCATGAGTGGTTCCTTATATTTTTTCGGATTATATTTCGGAGTTGTTAATAAAGTAACTGATTACTTCTTTTTTCAGTTTATGGCTTTAGGAATTATTTTCCCACTATCGATCATTGTATTAGAGTATTATATACATAAGCTTGTAAAAGCAAAAAGAGAAAAAAAGAGTGTATTTGAGTTTGAAAAAAGTATGATGCGAGAACATAAAATTGCTGTGACTCTTCTCTTTCTTATTTTTCTTATTACTATTTCTTTTGGTCTTTTTACCATATGGAATTTTAATATTGAACCTACTCTCAATGTAAATTCTATACAAGAAGGTGATATTATTTTGATGGATGCATTTAGTCCAGAAGAAAATGATATTGAAGTGGATACTTCTGCAATTTATACGAATGGGTCATACCTCTTAGATTCATATCTTTCTGAGAAATATACTAGTGAAGAATACCCGCTTTCAGATCTTGCCTATGCTAATTTTGAACCTTACTATCTTGAGATCAAATCTGGTGATATTATCTTTTTTAGAGATTTAGAAAACCTTACTATACAAAGTGTCATTTTAAATGATGAAGAGGTAGAAGAAAATAATCTCCTCATTTTTGGACCATCTGAGGATAGCTATAGAATACAATTTAACAAAGCAGGAACATATTATCTTTATAGTCTGAACCCTTATGGAATCTCATTATATAACCCTACTGTAAAAAAAGAAGTTCCTTACATTTTACTAACAATTCAAGTTACTGATTGGAAAAACAGTGAAAGATACTCCCTTGGAAGAGCCGGGAAAGAAATGTGTACTTTTCCAGTCTTTTTAAATAGTAAGTATTTTAGTTGTTAGTGTTCTTAAAATAGTCACCTTCTTGTAAGAGTCTTATTATAGCCAGTGACTCTTTCTCAAACTACATCTTTTTTATTTTTTTACGAACTAACATTCCCAATAAAGACATGACGAACACCATTAATTTTTTTTAATCTTTGAATAAGATCCTGTAAATGTTTAAGTCCAGAAGTTTCCATCTGAAAGCTACACTCAACAAATTGATTTCCAATAGGTTTTGCATTTGCATGTTTGATAGAAGTACTTTGTGCAATCAATGTGTTTAGAATCTCTGCAAAGAGTCCAGTACGATTTTCTGCATCAACTTTAATCTCCACAATTCTTCCAATGCTATCCACCCATCGCACACTCACTTTTTTTCTATCTGAGTCTATCTTTTTTACTGCAGTACAATCATTTCTATGAATATTGACTTTACCCATATTTCGTGAGAAACCTACAATTTTGTCTCCTGGAATAGGCCTGCAGCATCGTGAGAATAAAATCTCTGGTTTAGACATACTATCCACATCAATAATCCAAGCTTCTAATTCTTTTTTTATTTCCTCTTCTTTTTTGAAACTTTTTATAGGAACTTTTTGTGTGAGAGTAATATACTTCTTAATTTTAGATGCAGCTTTAGATGTTTTGACAATTTTCAACCAGTCTCGTGAAGGATGTTGATTTTTTGCAGTAATAATCTCAACCCTGTCTCCATTCTTCAAAGTTGCTCGGAGAGGAACAAAAAGTCCATTTACTTTTGCAGCAATGCATTTATTTCCAAGATCAGAATGTACTGCATAGGCAAAATCAAGAACTCCTGCACTTTTAGGCAATTCGATAACTTTTCCTTTAGGTGTAAAAGTAAATATTTCATCTTCAAAAAAATCAATGTGCAACATTTTCAAAAATTCTTTTGCATCTTCAGAATCTTTTTGCAGTTCATTGATTTCCATCATCCATTTCAATTTCTGGTCAAACTCATTATCTGAACCATGCCCCTTGTATTTCCAGTGTGCAGCAATACCTTGCTCTGCAATTGCATGCATTTCTTCTGTTCGTATTTGAATTTCAATAGGCTTATTTATAGGCCCGATTACAACAGTGTGTAAGGATTGATACATATTTGATTTTGGTGTTGCAATATAATCATCAAATTCTTTTGGTATAGGTGTCCAAATACTATGTACAATTCCAAGAAGTTCATAACAATGCCTCACATTATCTGTAATAATTCTCAAGGCAGTCAAATCATAAATCTCTTCAAAACTTTTACTTCTTTTCTGCATTTTTCTATAGATACTATAAATGTGTTTTGGTCTTCCAGTTATATCACAAGATATTTTTGTAGTTTTTAGTTCTTCATCAATAATTTTTTTAATTTTCTCAATTTCTTTTTCTCTTTCTTTTTGTGATTGTTGAATTTTTTTTCTGATTTCTTTATAGACTTCTGGTTGTAATTGCTCAAATGCTAAATCTTCCATCTCCCATTTGATGCTTGCAATCCCTAATTTATGTGCAATAGGTGCATAAACTTCTAGCGCATCCTTTGCAATTCTTTGTCTTTTTTCTTCTCTAAACACACTAATTGTGCGCATATTATGCAATCTATCTGCAAGTTTAATAAGAATAATTCGTATATCCTTGACAGAAGCAAGAATAACCTTTCGAATGGTTTCTGCATGGTAATCTTCTCGGGAAAGATTTTTCAAAGTCTTAATTTTGGTCATTCCTTCAACAAGATTTGCAATTTCTTTTCCAAAATTATTGATAATATCCTTTTGTGTATATTCTGTATCTTCAACAACATCATGAAGCAGTGCAGCAGCAATAGTAATATCATCTAATTTTAAATCTGCAAGAATATATGCAACATTAAGAGGGTGCTCGATATAGAACTCTCCAGTTGCTCTGGTCTGCCCTTCATGTGCTTTTTCTGCAAAAGCATAGGCTCTTTTAATCAAAGTAATATCTGGCTTTTTCTCATAAGCCTTCAATTTTTTAATCAGATCCGAGAGTTGCATAGCTAAAAAAAAGGCAAAAAAGCTTTAAAAATCTGTGGGTGAGAGAATATTTAACCCTAGTCGATAGTTTTTTAAATCTCTTCTCTTCCCATTCTCCCATGAAGATTATAATTATTGGTTGTGGAACAACAGGAAATGCAATCATTCCTTTGCTTGAGGGGAAAATTACGCTTATAGACAGGGATATCGTAGAAGAAAGAAATTTAGATAGACAAAGGCTCTATACAAAGAGAGATATAGCCCAGCCCAAAGCAGAAATTCTCGGAAAGAAATTTCATTACGATTATAAAATAATGGATCTTGACTATTCAAATATTTCAATACTAAAGGGAAATGATCTTATCATTGACTGTACAGATAATTTAGAGACACGATTTCTCATAAATGAATATTGTAGCAAAAATAAAATCCCTTGGATCTACACTGGCATTGTTGGCTCTCAGGCAAGAGTTATGGCTTCTACAGGCGACTTTTGTTTTCGCTGTGTCTTTGCTGAAGTAAAGGGTTTGGAAACCTGTACTACTGTTGGAGTAAATCTCAAGCTCGCAGAAACTTTAGGAAAAGTAGTGCAAAAGGAAGTGCAAAAAATTTCTTCAGGAAAAAAATCTTCTGGGCTTTGGGCAAATGGAGAATGGATAAAGGTAAAGAGAAATAAATTTTGTCCAGTCTGTAAAGGCACATATAAATATTTAGAAGGAAAAAAAGAAAATATCATCAAATTCTGTGGTTCTTCACGATATCAATTCAAAGGAAATTTTGATTTTAATTTAGTAAAAAAGCGATTGAAAGGAAAAGGTAGTTGGTTTATTCACAAAGATTTCTATATTTTTAAAGAAAGAGTTTTAGTAAAAGCACAGTCAGAAAAAGAAGCAAAGAAAAAGTTTGCAGAAATTATTGGATCTTAAGATCCTTTCTAACCTGAGTAAGAATAGTTTTTATTTGAGCAAAAAGAGCATCAAGAATGATGAGTTTATCATAATACATATCAAAGAAATTGTAGAGATGAGTAATTGTAGTAGATTTATGAACATCTTTTTCCCGTAGAATAAATGCCAATTTTTCAGGTTCACTATATATTCTAAGCCAATCATGATGCTTAAGCCCTGGGCTAAACGCTTTATTAAATAATTCTTCAAATTCTTCACTTTTTTTAATTTGGTCTAATGCAAAAGAACCCATGTCTCGTAACTCAGTCATTCTCTTTCTATCACTTAATTGTAAGAAATTCCCTTTTTCTTTTTCAATTTTTTCAAAGACTTTTACAAAGGCATCATAATTTGTTCTTGTTGAAGGGGTACTCGCATAGCCGCTGTTCTCTAACTCTTTTTTAATAGCTTCTAATTTACTTATAGCAACAGGAACTTTCGTTTGGATTTGCATTCTTAAATCTGAGTTATCTTTATAGACCAAATCTAGAGCAAATTGAGCAACAAGTAATTCTCGCTGATTTCTAAATGCAAATAGTTTTCTTTTTGGCAAAGAGAGCCCTTGTTTAAGGAGCTGTTCAATCATAGGAATGTCTCTTTTAATATCCTCATCTTCAGGTGGTCGCACTGATTTTCCACCAATAATAAAAAATGGCCCAAATATTTTTTCTATTTTTTGTAAAGGAAGACTAACTTTGATATATGCTTCAGTAGTATCTGGAATATTTTCAGAAATGTTCCACGTAAAAACTCCTCGATCAAAAACAAGTCCAAGATTGCTAATTAGCTGGTAAGGGTTATTATCTTTTCCTATTTTAGAATACACGAGCATCTCTGTTTTCAAATCTTTAGGTTCTAATCTCCATTTAACTTCTAGCTTTGTTCCTGCTTGAATTTTTTGCCTTGTTGTGAGAGAATAAAGTTCAATATCAATAGTAGCTCCAGAAGAAGATGGTGGAGTAGTAGTATTTTTTTTCTTAATAGCAAATCTATTGGAAAGAGTAGAGCTTAAAAGTTCAGATGCAGAACTCACAATGTTCAAAGCAATATAACAATCATCAGAATCAATATTTTTTGTTCTATCAGTTAAAAAAAGGAATTCTTTTTTGTCAAAAGCAACAACACCAACAGTGCTGAAGTTTTTTACATTATCAGCCCCTTGGGAAGAAAAGCTTATTTGTATTTGATCTCCAGGATACAATTCCCCTTTTGTAATTTTAAATCGTACAGGAAAATCATTCCCAGCTTGGATAGTTGGAATATTTACATCAAATTCAATTTTTAATTCTTCTTTCGCAAAAAGATCAGCAGGCACAATAATTCTCTGCACAACAGGAATAATTCTGCCATCAGCTCTTCGCAACTGTTGCACAAATTCTACACTTCCTGGTCCAGGAATACTTTGTCCTTTGATAGACTTTCCATTATAACGGACATCTTCTGATACTTCTTGTATAGAACCTTGTTCTTCTGCCATCTTATAATGTCCTAGAGACAGGCCCTCCTAATCTTGATCGTGGTGGATGGAAAGTAGTGTCAATACTTCCTGTTCGTGTAGTGTAGCCACCTGCAGCAACTTCAATATCTAAACGATGTACTTCACTTCCTCCTCGTGTAAGCGCTCTTCCTAAGCGAATACGTAATTCCCTTGCTAATTGCCCAGTATTGTTTGTCCTATATGGACCAGTAAGATCAAAGAGCACAGAGTTTGCATGTGAATCAGTAATGCGAATAACTGCACCATTAACAGGATTTCCTGTACTATTATCAAGGACAACAAAATTCATGAGCATATATCTATTTGAAGTTGTTGGTTCAGGCACCCAGTTCGCAGTCACATGCAATGCAGGCGCAGAAAGTGTTTGTATAACAAAAGCAATTGCTGCTGGTGCAACAAATCCTGGATCTGGTCGTATCGCTAAGCTAAATGGATAACGCTGTACATTTGTAGCGATAAATCCTGCACCATACGGCGCACCTCCTCCACTCAAAGTTCCTGTGCTATTTGTAAGCGTAAAACCAGCTCCTCTTGCTGGACTAAAAGTAACTGTTCCACCAACAGGGTTTCCACTTGCTCTATCAGTAACTTGTACATTGAAAGTAATTGTTTCATTTACACCTGCTCGATAAATATTTCCAGTCACAGGCAAAGGACTTCCTGTATCATCTAAAATTTCGAGATTGACATCAACTGCAGTAAGAGCTTCTATAGTGATAATCAATGGAATACTGACAGGCCCTTGATATCCTCTTTCTTGTACTACAATAGTAAAAGGAGCATCAACATTTCTTGTAATGCCTAGGGGTGCAGTAAAAGGATAATAATAAAATCCAGGCCGTGCTGCTCTTCCACCGAAAGTGCTTGCTCCTGCTCTTCCAGTAGCAATTGCTCTACCAACTCCTGTGCCGGGGAAGATTTCTACACCAGCATTCACTGCTGCTCCAGTGGCATTGGTAATTTCTACTTCAATAAAACCAGTCATGCCTGAACGGAAAGGAGCTACAGGTCCACGAACAGCAACATTCAATGTTGGAAGATCTTCGACTTCAATATCAAGATATGCAACTGCATTATTGTATCCTGTCATTGTTGCTTGAAGAACAAATCGCTGCGTACCAATGTGTGCTGCTATAGGAATAAAAGTTCCAATATATTGCCCAGCTCCTCGGCGCATAGGATTTGTGACACCAGCCGCAGGGGTAATAGTTAGGGTGGCAGTATCAATCATTCGTGCAGGTGTTGCTCCAGCAACTCTCACAAACAATTCTATATCTACTCGCTGTCCAACACGCACAGGGACAGCTGGAGTTCCACTGACAAGAGTTCCTCCTACACGTCCTGCTACGTTGAATATTTCTAAATCTTCTATTCGAGGATTGTTTACAGTAATTGCACCAGGGATAGGAGCAGGAGCATTGTATCCATGAGCAGTAACAGTAACAATAAAATTATACGTGCCAGCTGTAGGAAAAGGATTTGTTCTCAGTGTAAGCACAGCAGCTCTTCCAGCAGCACCGCCTAATGTTACCCCTCGAAATGGTCCTATGCCTGGATTCCTAGGAAAATTAATTTCAACGTTTGCTCCATTCACACCAGCTCCTGTACCATTATTTTCAACTTCAACAACAATATCTGTAGCATTTCCTACATCAACTGCAGCAACAGCAGGAACATTCACGAAAAGATCTTCTGCAATACCTATAGTAATCTCTGCATCTGGAATAACAATACCAGGATTCAAATCTGGGTGAGTAATTTCTACATGTAACCTTGCACGGCCTGCAACATTTGGAGCAGTGTACATTGTTCGCAGCATTCCTCGAGCATCTGTAGCCCCTGTTGTTGGAGCAATAGTTCCATTATTCACACGAAGCACAGTAATATTTGCTGCATCCAGCGGGACATTTCTCAAAAGTCTTCTTCTTCTGTACGCAGTAAAAATAAAAGGTGTTGTGCTTCCTTCAGCAACAAAAATCATTCCAGGAATTCCCGCAGCAAGATTTCCAACATTATTTCTTCCTACTTGTAGATTGAGAATAAGATCTGCATTTCCTAAAGGCGCTCTTGGTCCTCTTGGAGCTCCTCTTCTAAAAATTCTTCGTAATACATATCCTATGCCACCAAATATATATCCCCAGAGATCCCAAAAAATAAATCGTACAATCCTCCAGACGACTTGCCGAAATGCAGGGAATCGATAGAGAAGATAAATCAAAAGAATAAAAAGAGCAATTCCTATTAACCAAGGAAGACTTCCTAATATTCCTATCGGTAAAGGATTGCTAAGTCCACCACTAAGAATATATCCAATAAAGGCAAGTATACCTGCAATAAGAAGAACCCCTAACAATCCTCGTCCCCAAGATCCTCCAAAAGTTCCTCCTCCACCAGCTCCTCCTCGTAATCTTCCAAATAAAAGAAAGAGTACTCCAATAATGATTCCAATAATAAGCATAACAAAGAATGGGCTCATTGTTGCAAAGAGGAAATAACTTGCATCAGAAAAGAATTCATCAAAAAATCCACCAACATAAGGAGTGCTTCCCAGTCCAGCACCAAATGCATCTGTAGAGCCTAAAGCAAACCAAAGAATAAGCGTGGCGATAGTAGCAAGAATAGTTCGTGCCCAAGAAAATTTTCCATCTTCTTTTTTCACAAATATTGTACTCAGTTGGTAAAAAATAATAAAAGGCGCAATGGCCATAATCACCCAGCCAAAGCCTTGAACAATGCCATCAGGCGTAAAACGAAGAGTAAAAAAAGAGAGAAGCAGAGCAAACATATTTGCAAGGTTTGCCTGTTCTTTTTTGAACACTGTTTCCTTAGAAACTTTGACAAAAATAATGAAAACAAGCATCGCATAGGCAATTTTCAAGAAAAGAATACTTTCATTGCTCGTGCCAAAAATTAAATCTAAAAAAGTCTCTGCAGCAAAAACTTCTGGTAAGGAGAGAAACAATACTAAAGGAATCAGTCCAAATAAACCTCTTTTCATTCCTGAACTTTAAAGAAGCTATATATATAAATGTTTTTATTAAAGAATGATTATTTTTTATCTCCATTAAATTCTAAAGAAAGCGAATTAATGCAAAATCTTTTTCCAGTAGGTTTAGGCCCATCATCAAATACATGCCCAAGATGCCCATCACATTTTTTACACAGCACTTCAATTCTTTTCATTCCATGACTCACATCTTTTTTTAATTTCACATTCCCTTCTGCAGCAAAAAAACTAGGCCAGCCACAATGAGAATCAAACTTTGTTTCAGAAGAGAATAAAGAAGCACCACACGCAGCACACATATATTTCCCCTTTTTTTTATTCTGCAAATACTTCCCAGTAAATGGGAGTTCTGTTCCTTTCTCCCTAAGAATATGATACTGTTCCTCTGTCAATTTATTTTCCATAGAAAGAGAAAAGTTTAAGAGTCTTATAAATTTTTTCTCACAGATGCAACCATTAGAAAACATAATAAAAGATGAAGTTTTTATTATTGGAAGAATAAGAGAATCAACAAGAGATCTACAATTTTTTTCAAGGAAAGGAGCAGAAATATTAGTATACAAAGGAAACCAAAAAGTCCTTCAAATAGTAAGAAGTATAAATGAAAAACAAAAAGCATTAATCATAAGGCGTTGGGGATATTATCCTTCAAATAATTTGATCTTTGAAATTCTTTCCCAAGTTGAAGCTACAACTATCTTAAAAGCTAATTTTAATCCTCAAATTACAGCTCAGAGATATGCAAAGTTTGTCATATACTATGAGTAAAATATTTAAAGAGAACTTCTACAAAAATCTCATGTTTGAAATCAAGGAATGCAAAAGCAAAGGTGGTTATACAGTAAAGCCCCTAAAGAATTTAAAACTAGACTTTGCAAAAATAAAAAAGAATTTCAAAATTATTTTTGATAGTCCAATTGCTCTGGTTATTCAGGAAGATGGAATAGAAATAGTTATCCATAAATATGGAGAACTCCTAGTAAAAAAATGCAGGGATATAAAAAAGATAGAAACGCTTGCAAAGAGGATATACACATGAAAGTCTATTATGATCGAGAAGATAAAAATTATGAAGTAAAAGCAAAAAATGTGAAAGATATGCTTAAAGAATTGAAAATAAATAAAAATTCTGTCATTGTTGTTGTGAATGGCACGATAGTTACTGAGGAATATATCCTTAAAACAAAGGATAAAATAAAAATTCTCTCTGTGGTTTCTGGAGGTTAGTAATTTTCTTGGGGATTAGCTAATGCTTAAAGAGATTTTTTTTCTAATCCTTCTTGCCATGGCTAGGCTTTATCTCTTGCCCAAACTTCTTTGCTGCCATCCTAAAATTGCAGTTCAATTTTTCTGTACTAAGCAGAGCTTATTACGAATTAGGCATTAAGCCTAAGGAATGGTAGACTTCTTACACAATGCCCTAATAAACAAAGCTTTTTAAATAATTGCGGAGAAACAAAAGGATGTTTATAGCAAGATTTCAAATATTAGGAATAACGATTCCCATTGGTGTAGGGGTATATCATGATGACGGCTTTGTTGCTTCTATTCAGAATCATATCCAAAAGTTAGCAAAGACATATCCAAATATAAGAAATATAAGCTCGGAAGGGGTTGGAGGCATGTGTATTGAGGGAGAAGGCATTCTGAGAACACATTTACACGTATTCTATAAAGACACAGAAGACGAGGGGTATAATATAAGAAGAAGAGCACATGAAGAAACACATGCACTTGATTTTTTTGGGCGCTTAGATGTATTAGAAAGAAGAATACTATCTGAACAAAATGTAAAAATTAATTTTCCCGAATTAAGAGATGCTGGCATAGATAATTCTATAGACGGTGAAGTACGGGCAGAAATAGGGGCGATTTATTCATTAAAGAAAAGAGGGATTAGTTTAGATAATCTCAAGGGTTGTCCAGAGTATTTTGCAATTGCAAGAGCATATTATGAGGAAAGAAAAGATGGTATAAGTAATTTCTCTAAAAATTGACTAGTATAGACTACTCAGGATAAGCTTTATAAAGCTACTCTCGCCCAAAATTTACTATGTGTAACAACTGCAAAACAAAGCCTGTATACAAATTAAACTCTGGGGAGCAGTTATGTAAAAATTGCTTCTTCAAATATTTTGAAAAAAAAGTTAGAAAAACAATACGGGTGCACAAATTAATAGAAAAAAAGGATGAAATAGCAGTTGCGGTATCTGGAGGAAAAGATTCTCTTACAGTATTAGATCTGCTCTCAAATATTTACAAAGAAAATAAAAACATAAAAATAAAAGCTTTGATGATTGATGAAGGCATTGATGGCTATAGAGATGAATGCATCACTCCTACTAAAGAATTCTGCAAAGAAAGGAATATCTCTCTAGAAATAGTCTCCTATAAAAAAGAATTTGGTTTTAATTTAGATCAAGTTGTAGAAGGTAGAAAGCCTTGTTCTGTTTGTGGTGTCTTGAGAAGAAATCTATTAAACACCTATGCAAAAAAACTGAAAGTAAAAAAACTTGCAACAGGGCATAATCTTGATGATGAAGCACAAACTATTATCATGAATCAATTTCGAAAAAACATTGAAGCTTCAGCACGTCTTGGTCCTATGAATGGTATAGAAGATCATGAAGGATTTGTAAGAAGGATTAAGCCTTTATACTTCATGTCTGAAAAAGAAATAATGACCTATGCATTCCTCAAAAGCCTCACAAGAAATTTCAAGGAGTGTCCTTACAATAAAGAAAGTTATAGAAACCAAGTAAGAGAAATGCTCAATAATTTTGAAGAGCTCTATCCTGGAACAAAATATTCCATTGTCAGTTCATTCATGGAAATACTTCCTGCCTTGCAAAAACAAGAAAAAAAAGGAAAAATAAAATCTTGCATAAAATGCCAAGAGCCAAGTTCACAAGATGTCTGTCAAAAATGCACTGTCTTAGATCAGCTCAAATTTTCCCAATAGTTGTTCCAATTCTCTATTCATTTCTGCAGTATCACAAAAACCAAGGAAATCCCTATTGAAGCTATACCATTGTTCTACTTCTTGTTTAAAGAAAGAACTCATTTTGCTGGTCATGGCTCTATCAAAAAGGATATCATAGACATTTTGTAATTCCTTCCCATACAATTCTTTTGCTTCTGCACCCAAAAAATGTAAATACCCTGAATGCAATTCCAACTCTTTTACTTTTGCAAAATAAAATGCAATAGGGTTTTTTGCAACAATCTCTGCTCTTTCTAAATCACATTGGTTTTCTAACATTTTGCCTCCTGCATAGCTCTCGCTATGTCTTCTTTTTCTTCTATTCCTCTACCATTTTTTTCTAAAAGCATTAATTAACACAAAATTTAACCTATACAATGCTTTTATTAGGCTGGAGTTGGGATTTACCAATCATGTGTAGATCAGTTTATGCAACTTCAGCACAAAATACTTTTAAGAAAAATGTTTTAATAAAGCTTTAGCAGAAAATTTCGAAAGATTTCCGAAAAAGAATACTTTTTTCGAAAGATTTTCGCTTTAGAGAGGGGGAAAGGAAAAATCCTTCACTATCCACAATGCAACGTTCAACCAGTAGCGATGTACTTCATCAAAAATAAAAAAAAATTATAGCCGAGGAAAGAAATGTTTATTCATTTTATTTGATAGTAAACTTTAAAAACTAAAGTCTTTTCCATGTCTTACTATGAGTCTGTAGCTCAGCTTGGATAGAGCGATAGCCTTCTAAATTTATGAAGGTAGCTATAGGTCGCGGGTTCAAATCCCGCCAGACTCGCTTATTTCACAACAACACTTATAAATCAATACTTTCTTTTTTCTTATATCTGCAGGCGTAGCCAAGCGGTAAGGCAAGAGATCATGTGAAGAACATGACTTGAGGCTGCAACCCTCTCATGCGCAAGTTCAAATCTTGCCGCCTGCTTTCTTTTTTTAATCCTTCTAAGAATAAAATAAATCTTTATATACCCCCAAATAATATATCTTCTATGCTCAGACTTCTTTTAGTTCGTCATGCACAATCCATAGCAAATCAAAAAGGTATTACACAGGGTCAAAAAGTAGACGAGCCATTAAGTGAGCTGGGTAAAAAACAAGCACAAAAACTTGCTCAAGGATTGAAAAATGAAGCTATTGAGAGTATATACTCCTCTGATCTAAAACGAGCAATGCACACCACTGAGGAAATACAGAAACTTGTCAATAAGAAATGTATAGTGGATAAAAGATTACGAGAGAAAGATCATGATACAGAAAAAAATGAAGACCTAACTATACGTTGCAAATCTTTCTTAGAGGATATAAAACAACTTTCAGGAACAGTACTTGTTGTAGCACATGGAGGGAGCACACGGGCAATATTAGGGATATCTACTGGAGACAGAAAAAAAGGTGCTGATCTAGTGAAAGATATGAAACAGTATAATGCATGCATAAATGAACTTCATTTTCAAGAGAATAATTGGCTTATAAGAAAGATAAATGATGTTGATTTTTTAGAGCCATTTGAGAGAAGTAGTTAGTGGGAATATCCTAGCTTTTCGTTCATAGTCTTCAAGTTATATAAAATAATTCTCTGTAAAACCTGAGCAAGCTTGTGGTCATCTCTTTTTTTAGATCCTTTGCTTGCAAGTATATATTCTTCTAAGAGTCCTAAAGGGATATCCATAATAGGAATTTGATTCATGTGTAAGAAATGAAAGGTGATAATTCTTGTTGTTCTACTGTTCCCATCAAAAAAAGGGTGAATATGTTGAAACTCATTATGTAGATAAGAAGTAAAAGCAAAAATTTCTTTGAGTGAATGTTTCTTAGCCTTTCCAAATCCATTGTACTTTTCAATAAGGCGGTCAAGCATAGGCTCAATATCCTTTGGGTCTACCACTTTAAAATTCTTATTTCCTCTAATGCTCACCTTTTCAGTTCTGATCTTACCTGCCCATTGTGGTTTATGCTGCAAGGCCATGAAGTGATAGTTAAGTATACCCTCTTTCGTTAATGGGCCTTGAGTTCTGACATTCTCAACCATCTGCAAAAACGCCTTTTGGTAGTTTTGCACTTCATACACGGATTCTACACTCAGATTTTCAGGAACAGTTTTATCTTGCAACAGTTTTATTGTTTGAGCTAAGGTAATGGGGTTCCCTTCAATACTGAGACTGTGCTGAATAAACTTGATTTGGAAGGCCTC
>JAUYPF010000024.1 GCA_030697685.1 bacterium
TTATATTGATGATGGTGCGAATACGATTACTCTTGAACCAACAGCAGATTATGAAATTGATAATTTGAAAGTTTATGTTGCTTAGGGAAAAAGGTCTAGACGATAGCCTCTTATTGTGAGACCATACTTTTGTTTTAGACCATCATAGAATGTTTCTAATTCCCTATTTACCCCTTCGTAGAACTTATTATCATTGTAAGAATATACCTGAAAAGTCAAACTTGTATCATCAAGTCCTAAACAAATCCTATAATCACTACTCTTAATTTCAAATCCTTTCATTTCACATTGTTCTTCTAAAGATGGAATTATTTCTTTGATTATAATGCCTCTTATTTTTGCTTTTAGATCACTCTCTTCTTGCTCGAAAATTCTTTTACTTTTTTTATAAGCACTTAATTCTTCCGTGAGACTTCCCATATATGGAGAAATTTTCTTCCTCTTTTTAAACTTTATTGACTAAGAAAACTTGAAAATAGGACCAAAACCAGATACTTTTATTCCATATTCTCTTTCAATTTGTTCATATACACCATTGAGATTACGGTTTACAAGTTTATAGAAATATTCCTTACTTGTTGGAACTTCAAATACCAAGTTAAACCCTCCTTCAGGGAATGTTTCTCCAAGATAAGCTGTGTATTTTTTGAAGTCTATAGAGGGATACTCATTTTGTAATAGAGGTATAATCTCTGTTTTCACAGTAGACATTATTCTTGCTTTTAGATCTTTATCTACCTCGTTAAAGAGTCTTTTTTGTTGCATTCGAGAAGCTATTTCATCAGTAAATTTTCCCATAAAAATAGAAATAAACCCCTATATTATAAACTTATCCAAAGTAGTTAGGTTCAGAAGGTTTTTGCCCAGTCATTTCGCCAGTAATACCTTTGCTTCTAGAGATAATTTCTTTTTCTATTTCATCAATTTCTTCAGATAGTTTTCCTAGATCTAATTTCATTCCAAATTTTGCATTGATAATATTCAAAGTTTCTTTTGCTCCTTTTATTCCAAGGTATGCTGGATGTGCAAAAGTTTGTGCAAGGAGTGCCGCTGCAGGAATCTTTTTTCGCTGTGCTACACCTAAGAGAACTCCTGTGACACCAATAATAGGGCCTACCACACCATAAATCTTATCGCTGGCATAAGGGAATGTTTTAACATAGGATTTGTTTGTTCCGGTGATGAATACTTTTGGTTTCTTTGGAATCTTTTGCAAACCAATTCCACCTAAAGTAATAAGTTCTTTTCCTTTATGTTGTGCAAGGATGTCTATGATAAGTTCGCAAAACTCATAACAAGAAGGCTCATCAATTGGTTGTACATCTCCAGCAAGAAAAAGAAAATCCTGTTTGTTAATATTTGCATGATAAATACTTAAAATAGGTATATCAATAAGATTTTTTTCGTTAATAAAAACAGAGTGAGGAAAATAATGTGAGTATATACTTATTATTTTCTTTGCTTGAACATTTTCTATCAAAAAATCCATAGCAATCTTTCCTACATTTCCAATACCAGGTAAGCCTTCTATAAGAACAGGTGTCTTTAGCGTAGGTTTTGTATGATATTCTAGTTCAAACTTCATAAACTCTAAAAACCTAGTGTGATTTATAAATCTTTGGCATGCTCTTTTTTAAATTCACGTCTGTAATGACCCCATTTATCATCTACAGAAAACTTTGCAGGTTTTGTTGTTGTAGTTTTGTTTCCGCAAGAACAGATTTCTTTTAAGGTATATTTTTTACAATGTGAACAATATAAAATAGAAGGAGTCATTTTTTCTTTACTAGCTCTACAATCCCTTTTCTTTTTTTCATTTCATCAAAAATTACTTTATTCACTTCTTCTAATTCTTCTTCTGCTGTTTTATATTCATTAGAACTTACTTCTATACGATATTTTGGAGCAGAAATATAGACAATATTTACTTTAATTTCTTTTTTCTTTGCATACTTTTCTGCCTCTTCTAAAGTAGCTTTGATATCTTCTACTCCTTTTTCAGAGAAACTTTGCAAAAGAACTGTTGTGTTTACAGTTACTTCTATAGGCTTAATTTTTTCTTGAACAATTCGTACTAAAACTTCTGCTTCTTTTTGTGGAAAGCCAAGATCTTTAATTGCTTCATGGCCAAATGCAGAAATGTCGTTGAATGCAATACCAAGAAGACCAAAGTGGTCTAATAATTTGTATCCCATTTTTTGATAAATATCTTTTATATCTAATTTTAATTCTTTTCCAATATATTCAAGAAGTTTTTCAGATTTAATTTCTTGTTTGTACTCTTCATTTTTTTTATTCCTTAAAGATAAAGGAACCCTTCGCAGAGAAAGATCTACTTGCCTTCGTTCTTTGTCTACACGAAGAACTTGAACAACAAGCTTTTTTGCCTCTGTTACATAATCACGAATGTTTCTAATTCTTCCTGGAGCGATTTCAGAAATATGAATCATTCCTTCTTGATGCTCATACTCATCTAATTCTACAAAGATAGAGTGGAATAAGATTTTCTTGACTGTACAAAGTACAATGCTGTTTTCTTCTGGAAGACCTTTTTTCTTGTAAAACATCTTTTAGAAAAGAAAATAGGTGTTTAAAAAGGTTTACTTTAGAATTTCTAGAGGGCGAACAACAAAGTCTGTTTTTCCGCCTCTTGGTTTTCCAAGCAGTTCACCACAAACAAGGCAGTGAATTTCTGTTGCTGCTTTGCCAAAAACTACTTGTTCATTCTTACATTTACAGCGAATCTTTACAAATTTTCCTTTTGGTTCTTGAATCATTTTTATACTAACTCCAATTTTTTTGTTCTAAAGCCTCTATTTTGTACCCATATTTTATTACAAACACTGCATTTGAAGCGGAGGTCTACTTTCTTTGAGATTTTTGCTCCTGTCCTCTTAAATTTAGATATAGCAGGCTTTGAATATTTGTTATAATTTCCATAGCCTCGACGAAGACCACGAGCTCTAAGTCTACTATTTGACCCTCGAGACATAGGATGAGAAGTACTTCTTGTTCTTTTCTTTGCTTCAGAAATGATCATGTCTGTATGTTTTTTACACTTTTGACAATAATGTTTAATTTTTTTAGGAAGTTTCATTTTTCGCTTGTTCTGTATTGATAAGCATTTCTGCAATTATTTTTGGGAGTTGTTGTTTTTCCCCAATTTTAAATGGCCCATAAACACTTAAATCAGGGCCAACAAACTCAGGTATATCCTTGATTAGTTGGATTGACAGGCTATCTGTTTTCTCTTCTCCTTTTAAATCTTTCGGGTAAATACAGTTGACTAGAGGCAATTTATTTTGCAACAAATTATTAAGGATTCCCACCCTATAATTGTCTAAAGTCTCTTTTAATTGGGAATATAAAGCAAACTCTTCTGGCAGCATCGTTGAAGTATCCTGGGCATTGTTGCTTCTAGAGCAGAAAAGAGCAAATTGTATGATTTTATTCTCCCTCTTTTCATAAAGTTCTTTGAGAATTTTTAAGGCATTTTTTAATTGTGTTTGTGTTTTTTCTACCTCTGTTGAAGCAAAAATACTCTGCTTCTTTGATTGGGACTCAAGAATTGCAGTTTTTTCCTGAAGATATTTTATTACATCTTGATAAAAAGTCTCGTCAATCTTTTGAAGTTCTGTACGATATTTTTCTCTTCTTAAAATCTCATATAAATTTTCATAGGTAATAATAACTTCAGGCATACTCCCAGAAAGAAGAAGTTTGTTTAAATGGATTTCTATGCATGAGAGCTTACTAGATATATTTTTGCTCTTTTATAAGAAGTTCATATAAAAATTTGATAAAAGGTTTTAAATTATTCTTTTGTTGCGCTTGTTCTAAACAGTCGTAATATTCTAGTTTTCTTTTATTGGGGATAACGAGCATTGGAAAAGCATTTTTAGACAATATAAAATTCAGGAGCAACCTTCCAGTTCTTCCATTTCCATCAACAAAAGGGTGAATGGCCTCAAAAGCTGCATGAAAGTATGCTGCAAGAATTAGAGGATGTAAAAAATTTTTATTTAGTGTATACCATCTTAGTAGATTCCTCATTTCCATTGGAAGTTCTTCTGGTGTTGAAGGAATAAAATCAGCCCCTCTTATATACACTTGCACTATTCTATATTTTCCTATTTGATTTTCTAGATCTTTCCGTAGAGTATTCTTTACTATTTTTTTTTGTATTTCACACATAAACTCTTTTGTTATATCCTTTTTATAATTGAGAACAAAATCAAAGGCTTCTTTATGATTTAAAACCTCATTTATTTCTCTTAAAGACTTTCCTTTTGGAGTTCTATTTTCAAATAAGATGTATGAAGTTTCTTTCAAGTCAAGCGTATTTCCTTCTATAGCATTTGAATCACAGGTGAATTTTGCTAGAAAGGTCTCATATCTATTTTCAAAAGTCTCTTGAGGAATAGTCTTGTACTCTTTTTTTATTTGTTCTAATCCTTTTCTCTCTGAATCTGATAAAAGGCTGTTTAAGGATTTATTTAGAATCTTATCTGCTTCTTTTTCTGATTCCCTCAATTTATTTTTTTCTATATTTTCTCCTAAATATACTCTTTTTTTTGTTACTTTCCCTTTCATTTTAATAGACCTTACACGGTAATAGTATTTTTTACTCCCTTTTCTTTGTATTTCCGTGTAACTCATACTACATATATGTCTACCTAGTTTATAAATATTGCTATTAGGTGGACATAAGAAACATTTAAAAACAAGAGAATCAAGAGTGGATTAATGAAATACACAATCTATCTTTTCAGACATGGACAAACTTTCTACAATAAATCTGAGAGATTTACTGGTGATATTGATTCTCATCTTACAAAACAAGGAAAGAAAGATGCTAAGAAAGTTGCTTTGAAATTAAAAAAAGTTCAAATCGATTATGCGTTTCAAACACATCTCTCTCGTTCCAAGGATACTTTGCGTTATGTCCTTCGCTATCACTCAGAATGTAAACAAATTATTACTGATGATCGTATGATAGAAAGAGATTATGGAAACTTGAAAGGGCGATTTCACCACACTGTGATCAAAGATTATGGGCAGAAACAATATGATCTTTGGCATCGATCTTATGACATTAAACCTCCTGGTGGAGAGAGTGTGAAAGATGTAGAGAAACGAGTAGAAGCTTTTATTAAAGAGCTCTTGAAATTTATGAAGGAACATAAGGGAAATGTTGCGATTTCTGCACATGGAAATTCTATGCGACCATTTCGTAGACATTTTGAAAAGTTGAGTAAAGAAAAAATGATGAAACTAGAAAACCCTTTGGATGATTATTTTGTATACACAGTGGAACTATGAAAATCAAAGAATTGCCAGAGGATTTTGTTGTCAAAGAAGTGCTTGACTTAAAAATAGAAGAAGGCTCTTATCATTATTATCTTGTTACTAAAAAGAATTGGAATACTCTTGATCTTGTGAAAGAAATTGGACAGCGATTGCATGTGAAAGATGTCGGATATGCTGGAAATAAAGATCGTAATGCAGTGACTTCCCAATATATTTCTGTACAGAAGAAAATTACTTTTACTCTTAAGAATGTGACTTTTGAATATGTAGGGACAGGAAAGCAAAGGATATTTTTGGGGAGTTTAAAAGGGAATGCATTTACCCTCACATTAAGAGATTTAGAAAAGAAGATATCTCCTGTGAAAGAAGTGGTAAATTATTTTGGTGAGCAACGATTTAGTACAAAGAATGCTTTGATTGGAAAGATGTTTGTCAAAAAACAGTTCAAAGATGCCTGTAAAGAATTGGAATTAGTAACTGTACAAAATGATTATGTAGGAGCTTTGAAAAGATTAGGGAAAGAACAACTGAAGTTTTATGTTCATGGCTATCAAAGTGAACTTTGGAATAGACTTGCTGAGAAAAGCAAGAAGAAAAGTATTCCTATCATTGGCTATCTGACTGAAGGAAAAGATTATGATCGTATTTTGAAAGAGGAAGGTATTGCTAAAGAAGATTTTCTTGTAAGAAGTATCCCTGAGATTGGTGTTGAAGGTGGAGAACGACCTAGAGTTGTTCAAGTAGAAAATTTTAAGAGTATTTCTTTTACAGATGATGAACTACATCCTGGGAAGAAAAAACAAGTGATTTCTTTCTTTTTGGAGAAGGGTGCGTATGCGACTACTGTGCTTGATGTATTACAGTAAGCTTTAGAAGTCTATTTATTTCTGCTGTTGCAACTTAATTAGGGAAGTCTATCTTATTTTATTTATAAATTTATTCGTAGAGAGCTCTTACTCTTGTTTCAAATTCTTTTTGAATAATTCCTGGAACGAAATCAGTTCCTAATGCAAGAAGTTATTCTAATGTAGGTGTAGAAGAAATTTTTGGCGTTGCGCCTTCGGCGCTGGAGCTCGCTACGCTCGCCACACCACGACGTACCCCTAACAGACGCGCGTAACTGTAGCCTAGACTGCTGATGCCATCCAGGTTGAAATTGTAACTGAACACAGACAAACGCCCCTCTGCTTCTTCTTGTTCTGCATCTTTTAGAGCATAATACAAATAAATTTTCTCTCCATGTTTTCTTTTATGTTCTTCTAGATACGCTTCTCGTTCTACTTCTGAAAGACCTAGGAAATTTTTTAGATAAGCATTAGCTTTTGCTTCAGATAGTCCAAAAGAATTATTTATTGTTCCCATATCTGCATGAGAAAGTGCACGAACTCCAGAGCCTTCAACGCGAGATAATTCTACCAATGCAGAGAAATACTCTCTAGGAACAGCTAAAGCACCATTTTTCATTTTAGACCAATTGTCATGCAAAAAAGAAGGATTGAGTAAAGGATGATCCTCTAAATGAGCAACATCAACAATACGATCGTCAAAAAAGATCATTTTTTTATCATCAAATTTTCCCTGTACTTGAGGGCAACCATAAAACCAATTGTTCCACACATCAGCATTTCCTAATGCTCTTTGTCGTCCTAAACCACTATTCCCCAAAGGAACTTCAGCAGCGTTATATACAGACACCAAAGCACAGATTAATGCTTGATTATTATCTGGAACATAATGTAGTGAACCAGTTAAAGGCTTACTTCTATGAATTGCGATTGTTTCTACCATGTTTCTCCTTTACACCACTTTTTCTTGTTATTTAGGATCTTTCCTAGTTTATATATTTTTTGTCTTTTTAAAGGAGTAACCTCAAAAGACTAAGCAAAGGTTATAAGGCTTTAATTTTTCCTTGTACCTATGTTTAGCTTCATAAAAGATAAAGTAAAAAGTGCTATCTCTAACATTACAGATAGATTTGATAAAGAAGCTGAGATAGTCGAAACTAAGGAAAAGATACTGGAAGAAGCAGCAGAAATTCTAGAAGAAAAAAAAGTAATTAAAGAAGAAAAGAAGAAAGAAACTAAAACTGAGAAGAAAAAACTTGTTCAGGAAGCTACAAAAAAAGAAGAGGTTAAAGAAGAAAAGAAAGGATTCTTTGCAAAGGTTACTGAAGCGGTTACTACAAAAAAAATTTCTGAATCACAATTTGAAGAATTATTCTGGGATCTTGAAGTAGAACTTTTAGAGAATAATGTTGCATTTGAGGTTATTGAAAAGATTAAACAAGACTTGAAAGCAAAACTTATTGATGTAGCTTTGAAACGAGGGGAAGTAGAAAAAATTATTCTGCAGAGTTTGAAGGAAAGTATTGAAGAGGTTCTGGATTTTGAAAGCTTTGATCTTGTTGAAGCAGTAAAGAAAAAGAAAGAAAAACCTTATGTGATTGTGTTTATTGGTGTGAATGGCTCTGGAAAAACCACAAGCATTGCTAAAATTGCACATATGCTGAAGAAACATAATTTGAGTTGTGTTCTTGCTGCTGCAGATACCTTCCGTGCTGCAAGTATAGATCAACTTGAAGAACAAGGGAAAAGAGTTGGAGTGAAAGTGATTAAGCATGATTATGGAAGCGACCCTGCAGCTGTTGCGTTCGATGGAGTAAAATATGCACAACAAAAAAGAATTGATGTTGTTTTGATTGATACTGCTGGAAGGCAACACTCTAATATCAACCTTATGGATGAAATGAAAAAGATTATCCGTGTGAGTAAGCCAGATTTAAAGATTTACATTGGAGAAATGATTGCAGGAAATGATTGTATTGACCAAATCAAGGATTTTGATGCAGCAATACATATTGATGGAGTTATTTTAAGTAAGGCAGAGATTGATGAAAAAGGTGGTACTGCTATTTCTGTTTCTTATGTGACGAAGAAACCTATTTATTTTTTAGGTGTAGGACAAGAACTTGATGATTTGAAAGTATTCCAAAAAGAAGGCATTATCAAAAATTTGTTTTCTTAGAAATATTTAAATAGTTCTTTTGTTTCTATATACCTCAGAGGTGATTTTATGGTTGTAAAAAAAGAGAGAGTTACTGATGAAAATAAAACTTGGGGATTTATCGGTTCTATTCCTTTAATTGGATTTATTATTGTTCTTCTTGCAAAAAAGGAAGATAAGTATGCAATGTATTATGCAAAACATGGATTGATTATCTTCATTGTAGGAGTGATTTTGAATTTGATTGGAAAAATAGGCTTAGATCTTTTTTGGTATATTGCAGTACTTGGTGAGATTACACTAGTGATTCTTCTTGTTATGCTTATTATAGCAGCATTTTCTGGTGAACAAAAGAAATTTCTAGTCTTAACTGATCTTGCTAATAAAATCAAGATTTAATTTTTTTTATTTTTTGTGTAGTGTCCAGATATTTTTTTACTTTCAAAATATAATTGTGGGACGGCTTCCCATGTTCAACGCTCCGAATGAAATGAGATACTGCAAGTCGTGGTTTGAGCCATAGTGAAAAAGTTTGAGAACATGCATTATTTTATGGCTGGGAACGGAAGCACACGCTTTATTTTTTACGCATCATATTGTGTTCAACCATACGCTTAACATTGACAGGATTTTGAACTCCTTTGAAAACAATTTCAACAAGATGTGTTCCAGCAGTATTCATATGAACTTTTCCTATTCCAAAAATTCTTTCAATTATATTTTGAGTAAAATGCACATCTTGTAATTTATCAAATTGAGCACTTGAGGTTTTCCTGGAGAGAAAAGTAAATTGATGAATTACTCTTTTGTTTGTTATATAATATTTATTGCCTCTCCTAATTCCTTCAGCAATAAGAATAACAATCACTCCTGGGATTATCCACGCAAAAAGTAAAAATCCTCCAAGAATATACCAGCCTAAATATTCCCAAGGGCTTGGAGAAAACTCTTTTTCTATTTTCTCTCCCATATGCATTTCTTCGCTCATTCCTGCCATAATAGAAATAATAAAAGATAATTCTATATAAAACTATCTATTTTCCGAAGGAAAAATCAAGCACACTTCCGTCCTGGTGGGGGTGGTATAAAACAGGTTTCAAATTGCGTTGAATATCAGGATTAGGAACAATCATTGCAGGAAGAACCTCAGAAGGACTTTATCAGATAATATTGCTGGTTATAGGCCTCGCATTGTCTTTCTTCTTAATTGGTATTCCAATAGTCATTTTAGTTTGGATTTGGGCTCTTATTAGTGGTATACAACTAATTAAAGAAGCAGAACAATAGTTTTATAACTCTTTATTCTTTTTATTTTTTTATGAATGCAATTCTTAAAACAGAACTTATTCAGCTTGCAAAAAAATATAGCTATGATGGTGATCCTTCTCATGATTTCCAACATATATTACGAGTTTTACAAAATGCAGAAACAATAGCTAAAAAAGAAGAGGGAGATCTTGATATTATTATTCCTGCAGCATTGTTTCATGATCTAGTCAACTATCCAAAAAACCATCCCAAAGCAAAACTCTCCTCCGAGTTAAGTGCACAAAAAACAGGAAAACTTTTACGAAAAATGAAGAACTATCCTCAAGAGAAAATTCCTTCTGTAGAACATGCTATCTTTTGTTGTTCTTTTACTAAAAAAATTGTGCCTGATACCATAGAAGGAAAAATTGTACAAGATGCTGACTGGCTTGAGGCTACAGGCGTTTTATCTATTATGCGAACTTTTGCATCTACAGGAAAAATGAAAAGACCTTTTTATCATCTTGAAGATCCTTTTTGTGAAAGAAGAATGCCAGAACCAAGATTATATGCCTTAGATCTTTTTTATGATCGCCTTCTCCGTGTACATGAAAGGTTGAATACGAAAACTGCAAAAGTACTTGCAAAACGAAGAACAGCATTCCTACAAACATTTCTTGAAGAATTGAAACGAGAATTGAAAGGCGAATAAATTAAGGAGATATATTTTTTATTTCTTTTCTTGGAATTTTTCTTACCCTTATTTTTTCTTTTCCCAGGATTTTTAGTTTTACTAATCTATGTAAACCATCTAGAATAAGCCACTTCCCTTTATTTTTCATAATATCTATAGGATGTGAAAGATCAGCTTGCATTGTTCTTTCATATTCTTTTTTGTATTTTTTAGGATTTTTTATGACATTTATTGGTTTTAAATCATAAAAGCCATGAGGTTTATTCCAAAAAGGGATATCAAAATGCCAAACTAATTCTTCTATGTTTATTTCTTCTATAGGATATTGTAGTTTCCAAACTTTTTCTTCTATCCAATCAAAATCAAAGCCTACATCAGTTATTATTTTAGGGATCTTTTTGTTAGGCATAGTTCTTTCTATACAGACTAATAAGCTTTATATAGCATTCGAAACACCTTTTTTCTATGGTTTTAGATAAATTAGGAAGCTCTTTAAAGGATACTTTGGCGAAGATAGCGAAAAGCATCTTTGTAGATGAAAAGCTCGTGAATGAGCTTGTGAAAGAGATTCAAAGAGCTCTTCTTCAGGCAGATGTCAATGTGAAACTTGTGTTTGATCTTTCCAATAAAATAAAAAAAAGAGCATTGGATGAAAAAGCTCCTACTGGTATTTCTAAGAGAGAATATCTTGTCACTATTGTGTATGAAGAATTAACAAGATTCCTCGGTGGAGAAAAGAATGAGATTATTATTGACAAAACAAAGAAGCCTTTTAAGATTATGATGGTCGGTTTATATGGTAATGGAAAAACTACTAGTGCAAACAAAATCGCAAAATACTATCAAAAAAGAGGATTTAAAATTGCTACACTAGGTTTAGATGTGCATAGACCAGCAGCAGCGCAACAATTGAAACAACTTTCTGATAAATTGAATATTCCCTGTTATATTAACGAAAAAGAAAAGAAAGCATTGAAAATTTATAAAGAATTTGAAAATAATTATGGTGAATATGATATCCTCATTATCGATACTGCTGGAAGAGATTCTCTTTCTGAAGATCTTGTTGAAGAACTTTCTTCTTTAAACAACTACATCAAGGCTGATGAGAAACTTCTGGTCATATCAGGAGACCTTGGACAAAGTGCACAAAAACAAGCAGAAAGCTTTCATAGCTCATGTGGAGTTACTGGCGTATTCATTACAAAACTTGATGGGACTGCAAAAGGAGGAGGAGCATTGAGTGCATGTGCGGTCACGCAAGCTCCTGTGAAGTTTATTGGTGTAGGAGAAAAGCCTGATGATATCGAGACCTTTAACCCAAAGGGATTTGTTGGAAGGTTATTAGGAATGGGGGATATTGAAGCGCTACTTGAAAAAGCAGAAGAGGCAATGAGTCAAGAAGAAGCAGAAGATATGGGGAAAAAAATGCTTAAAGGAGATTTTAATTTCCTTGATTTGTATGAGCAAGTGCAAGCAATGGGAAAAATGGGATCACTTTCTAAGCTTGTTGAAATGATTCCAGGCTTTGGAGGAGCAAAAATTCCTAAAGAAATGCTTGAAGGACAAGAAGAGAAGTTAAAAAAATGGAAAATTATTATGCAATCTTGTAATAAAAAAGAATTAGAAGATCCAGAAATTATTGCACGAGAAAGAATTGATAGAATTGCAAAAGGTTCTGGAACAAGTGTACAAGAAGTTCGAGAATTACTCAAACAATACAAACAAACAAAAAAAATGATGAAAATGGTTAAAGGAACAGAAGATCCTGAAAAAATGATGAAAAAACTTAAAGGAAAAATGCCAAAAGGATTTGGAATGTAAATACTATTTTATGAACTGAGATCTTAACTTTACTTCAGCTAGAACAATCTTATTCTTACACTCATCCGTCAAATCTCTA
This sequence comes from bacterium, assembly GCA_030697685.1. Taxonomy (GTDB): domain Archaea; phylum Nanobdellota; class Nanobdellia; order SCGC-AAA011-G17; family GW2011-AR17; genus JAGVZZ01. The sequence goes on from JAUYPF010000024.1 coordinate 12,159, forward strand.
TATGGATTTAAGAACACACGATTTCTCCAAAGTTCATTCTTAAACTCTAAAGGAACCATAACTAAATCTTCTTTAGGGATTTTATCAGCTCGATAATATGGCCAAAAACTTCCAACTGTTCTCCTTAAATCTCTTAACCTCTTTGTACTTACTATTACCAAAACAGGTTGATCTTTATATCTAGAAGCAAAGGCACATGCCCAACTTACTGCTGCCTTCATATTTGTTTCAAAGAAAACTTCCTTATCTTCACTTCCACTTAAACCCTTTTCTATATGTTCAAAATATTTTGAGCCAGTCTTTATTCTTTCAGAAAAATAAGAATAGGTTGTACCATGATAGAGAAGTTCTTTCTTAAATATAATGGGCTTATTAAATAATGACCTATCCCACCAATTTAAGAGTGCACTAGCCATATCCTTTATTGGGATTATACCATTTATAATTATTTCTAATCATAAAGCTTTATTAATAAGTATAATCCATAAAAAAATAGATGAAAACATTTCTTTATGAAGGTGCTGAGGCGAAAATATTCTTTAGAGATGGAACTGTGATTAAAGAACGAGTGACTAAAATTTATAGATGCAAAGAAATTGATGATGTACTTCGAAAGAAAAATACCAGAAAAGAAGTCAAACTCTTACAAAAAGCTGCACTGCATATTCCTGTTCCTCGAGTTATTACTCATTCTGATAAAGAAATGACTATTGAAATGGAACATATAGAAGGAAAGAAATTACGTGATGTCATTCATTCTGTTGATAGAAAAAATATTTTTACTCGAGTTGGAAAGAAGATTGCAAAATTGCATAATGCAAATATTATTCATGGAGATTTAACTACTTCCAATATTCTTTTTCATGACAAAATTTATTTTATTGATTTTGGTTTAGGTTTTGTTTCTACAAAAATAGAGGACAAAGCAGTTGATTTACATATTATTAAAAAAGCATTAGAAAGCAAACATTATATGCATGCAGAAGAATGTTTTAGATATCTTTTAGAAGGCTATACTAAAGAAAATAAGGAAACTGCAGCAATCCTCCGACGATTAGAGAAGGTTGAGAAGAGAGGGCATTACAAGCAGAAGTAGTTACGAAACATTTATTAAGGGAATTTTTCTCCAGACTACAAATTGGCACAGACAACACTTCAAGGAGCAGCAACAGGAAAGAAAGAGAGACATACTGCTGAGATCCTTGCAGAAAAGCAACAATCTATTTCTATTTCAGAGTTTTTTACAAAAAACAGACATCTTTTAGGTTTTGATAATCCACGAAAAGCTCTTCTCACTACTGTTCGTGAGGCCGTTGATAATAGCTTAGATGCATGCCAAGAAATGAAAGTTCTACCGGAAATTAAAGTTATCATTGATGAAACAAGCACAGATAAATACAAAGTAACTGTGGAAGATAATGGGCCTGGAATTGTACGACAGCAAATTCCAAATATTTTTGCAAAATTATTGTATGGGAGTAAATTTCATAGATTGAGGCAATCGCTCACTGGAGATGAGCCTCTTCTTATTAAAAAAAATGGAGAAATACAAATTGTTCCCATTGGAGAACTTGTTGATACATTTCTCAAAAATGAAGGAGAGGTTACTTGTCAAGGTATAGAAGTTCCTTGTTTTGATTGGAAAACATATAAATACAGCTTTCAACAAGTTAGTCATCTTATCAAACACAAAAGAGAAAATGAAATTTATAAAATTACTACACTTTATGGTAAATCTCTTAAAGTAACTGGCTGTCATAGTGTTTTTACTATAAATCGAAAAACTCTCAAAGTAGAAGAGATTGAAGCTCGAAAGTTAAAACAAGGGGACATTGTTCTTGCCCCTAAACAAATACCACTAACTGAAACAAAAAAAGAAATGTATTCTTTAGATTTTATTTCTGAGGATTATGCTCGAAAAAGATTTTGGTACCTCTATGCTGATAAAGAAGAAATTAAGGCTCTTTTTTACCCTGCTCAAATAGTCCATTATAGAAAAAAAGGAGATAAATCACGTAAATATTACCGTCTTTCTCATAATGGACGTTCTATTGATATTCTTGATGATTCTTATAAACAGTATGTGAAAAAAGGATTTCTTCCAGTTTGGATTGCAATTTTTCTTCAGTTCAAGCCTAGAGATGGAATTATTCAAACCTATTATCATGGAAAACCTTATACTTTCCCATTAACAATAGAACTCAATTCTTTGTTTATGAAATTTATAGGCCTCTTTGTTGCAGAGGGGCATACTGAGGATAGAGGAATAGGATTTACTTTCTCTATACATGAAAGAGATTTAGTTAAACTAGTCTGTGATTTTGGATATAGCCATGGAATAGGATATACTATTGAGGAAAGACCCCTAAAAAATGCTGTTCGAGTAAAATTTTTTGGAGCTGTTCTAGGTCATGTATTTAGAAACTGGTTTGGTAGGGGAGCAAGGAACAAAAAAATACCATTTTTTGTATTTTCAACAACTAAAGAGCTACGTCAAGATTTTTTAGATTATCTTTATGTTGGTGATGGACATAATACTCCTAGAAGAAATTATCTTTCTTTGTGTACAAGCTCTTTCCAGCTTGCCAATCAAACCCTTTATCTTTGGTTATTTCAAGGAATACAAGCAAGCTTTGGTAAACGATTTGAAAAAGGTTTACGACAAAAAGCAGATTGGACTTATATTGTAAATGTTTCTGGAAAGGATATTGATCAATCAAATTATTTTTCAACACAGACTTTTACCAGGACAAGAAAGTCCCATTTAGATCTTAGACTACTGAGTAATATGTTTGGAAGAGAACATACACCAGAATTCCTTAAATATATTTCTCCTCTCTCACAACTAGATCCAGAGAAAGAATATCAAAAACAATTTTTCCAGGGGTTATTTGATAAAAAGAAAATAGGCTATAAACTTCGTTTTCTTCTTGATGAGGAATATATCACTCAAAATGGAATTTGTTATCAACTCACAGAAAAAACTGTTGCTATTACTAAGGATTTACAAAAAATACAAAAGTTGCTTGACTCTGATTTTATTTTTCTTCCTATACGCTCTCTGGAAAGAATTGATGAAGGCTATGAATTTGTCTATGATCTTTCTGTACCAAAAGGAGAAAATTTTATTGGTGGACTAGGAGGAATTGCTTGTCATAATAGTCGTGGTGCCCAAGGAATTGGAATTTCTGCAGCTGCACTCTATGGACAATTGACAACTGGGAAACCTATTAAAATTATTTCGAAAATAGGACCACAAATGAAAGCACATTACTATGAACTTCACCTTAATACGAAAACAAATGAGCCTGAA
>JAUYPF010000030.1 GCA_030697685.1 bacterium
CAATTGTCTCTTAAAAAAACAGGATTTAACAAAGGATGATCTTCTAAATGGTCTACATCAACCACTCTATCATCAAAGAAAAACATGCTTTTATCATCAACTTTTCCCTGCACTTGAGGGCAACCATAAAACCAATTGTCCCACACATCAGTATTTCCGAATGCTCTTTGTCGTCCTAAACCACTATTCCCAAAAGGGACTTCAGTAGCGTTATATACAGACTCCAAAGCACAGATTAATGCTTGATTCTTATCTGGAACATAATGCATTGAACCAGTTAAAGGCTGACTTCTATGAATTGCGATTGTTTTTACCATTTTTCTCCTTTACACCCTTTTTCTTGTTATTTAGGATCTTTCCTAGTTTATATATTTTTTGTCTTTTTAAAGGAGTAACCTCTCTATTACTTAGACATTTTTACCCTTTTTCTATCTTTTTTCTTAATTGCCCGATAGAACTAAAGGTTTTACCATAACCCTCTTCTTCAATATTTTTTAATTTTTCTTTATACTCAGGCCTTAATTTTTCTTCTAGAAATTCTTGTTCAAATTTTTTGATGACCAAATTAATAGCCTCAGATTTTGTTTTAAGGCCATATTTTCCTTTTACTATAGTCAAAACCCTGTCTTCATGCTCATTGAGCTGTATCATTGCTTGTACCATTATGTTTTATAATAAAACATTATATTATGTAATCTTTTCTCTTTTTTGAAAAAGTGTAGAACAGGGTTGTATACCAGATTCGTTTACATTTGTCCATTGTAAAAATCTAACTTCTCTTTTAATTTTTCTTTTATTTCATCATCAAAAGTTGCAAGCTTTAGACCATAATAAGAAGCATATGCAGTAATTAGAGCATCAGCACCTTTTACCCCATAATTTATTGCAAAACTACAAGCGATAGGCAGAATTTCTTCATCCATTTCTTGTTTTGAGAGTATCCCTTTTCTTTGCCATTCTTCTACTTTTTTATAGGCACGTTCAGCACTCTCCTTATTTGTTCGTCTTCTTAATGCACTGCAGATTTCTACAAGAACAAGGTCCGGAATACATGCTTGCAATTCTCCATTAAAAATATTTGTGAAGATTTCTTCCGCTTTATGTTTGTGTTTATCATTAATAAACAGAGAGACTATTACAGAGCTGTCAAGGAGAATATTCACTTTCTTTGTTCCCTTACTGCTTCCACAGAATCAACATCTTTTGGCCAATGTTTCGCTATAGCTCTTCTAATTTCATGAATCTCTAAAAATTCTTTTTGTGGGTCTATAGGTTTAATTAGTATTCCTTTTGTACTCACAATTGTCTCTATATAACAACCTGGTTTTAAACCAAACTTGTCTCGTAATTCTTTCTTGAGGAGAATTTGTCCTTTTGGCCCAAGTTTTACTAGGGAGGTATTCATACTTACTCTAAAGTATTACTTCTATATAAGTATTTCTATTACTCTACCCAAAGTTATATAAATAAAGAGACTTATTTGAGCTATAGATGAGAGAAGGAGAACGGACATTTTCTCTGTAGAAACATGAAATTAAAGGCTGTATTGCCTAGTTTGCGGGAAAAAAAGCGTTATATTGCTTTTGAAGTGCAAACAGAAAAGGCATTTGGACTTGAAGTTGTGAAAAAAAACATCGAGCAGAGCATGAAAGGGTTTCTTGGAGACCTGGGTATGGCTCGAGCAGGGGTTATTTTTCTCAATGATTGGAAACAAAACAAAGGTATTATAAAAGTGAATACAAAATATGTTGATGAAATAAAAGCATCTTTAGCACTTGTACAAGAGATTGCTCAAGAAAAAGCAATTGTTCGAAGTATTGGAGTTTCAGGAGCTTTAGAAAAAATACGAGATTCATACTTTAAAGGAGGAAACTAAAAATGGAAGGAACACACCAAATGATGGGGTACGATAGAGCAAGTACCATGTTTAGTCCTGATGGACGACTATTACAAGTAGAATATGCAAAGGAAGCAGTGAAACAAGGAAGCACTGCAATTGGAGTTGTCTGTAAAGATGGAGTTATTCTTATTGCAGACAAAAGAGTTGCAGACAAACTGATTGTTGCAGAAGCTGTCGAAAAAATATTCCAAGTAGACAAACATATAGGAGCTACTGCTACTGGATACATCATGGATGGAAGAATTCTTGTTGAGAGAGCACAACTTATTGCACAACAACATCAAGTTACCTATTCTGTCCCTATTGATACAATTACATTAGTAAAAGAAATTTCTGATATCAAACAGTCGTATACACAATATGGAGGAGCACGACCTTTTGGAGTGTCTATTCTCTTTATTGGTGTTGATGATGAGAAACCAGTACTCTTTGCGACAGAACCTACAGGTATTTTCTTTGAATACAAAGCTGCAGCATTAGGCGAAGGTGCAGAAGCTGTAAAAGAATTATTGTATAAAGAATATTCTGAAAGCATGAGTATGGAAGATGGTATCAAAATGTGTATTCGCGCATTGAAAAAAGTTCTTGGAAAAGATTTTGATGCACGAAGAATTGATGGTGCTTTTGTTGATATTAAAGAAAAGAACTATCAACTTATTGATAAAAAGAAATTTAGAGTATAAAAATGGTACGCGTAGATCAAGCAATCATAGCAAGACTGAAAAAGGAAGGAGAAACTTTTGAGATCCTTGTAGATTGTAATAAAGCACTGGCTTATAGAGAAGGAAAAATCAAAGAAATCTCTGAAGTTCTTGCGTCAAAAGAAATTTTTGCTGATGTGAAGAAAGGATTGCGTGCATCTGAAAAAGAAATCAAACGAATCTTTAAAACAGATACATTTGAAGCTATTGCAGATAGCATTATTAAAAAAGGAGAAATTCAAATTACTGCAGAGCATCGAAATACATTACGCGAAGAAAAAAGAAAACAGATTATACAATTTATTCACCGTAATGCTATTGATGCGAAAACAGGACATCCACATCCATTACAAAGAATAGAAACTTTGATGGAACAAGCGAAAATAAAGATTGATGAATTTCATTCTGTAGATGCACAAGTACAAGAAGTTATTAATAAATTAAGGCCGTTTATTCCTATTAAATTAGAAATGAGAGAATTAACACTCATTGTACCGACTAAATATGCACATGCTGTTTTTGCACATGTGAAAAAAGAAATAAAAGTGCTCAAAGAACAATGGCAGAGTGATGGGAGCTTGAAAATTATTATAGAAATTCCTGCTGGTATTCAAGAAGAGGTTGAAGATAAACTCAATGCATTAAGCAAAGGAGAAATAGATATCACAATATTAAACAAAAAATAAGGAGAAATAACAATGAGTAAATTAATAGTTGAAGAAAGGCAAGTGGTCATCCCAGGAGATGTGCTTGCAGAAGGAATGGATTTTCTTCCAGGAAAAGGCGCTTTTCGTGAAGGAGATAATATTATCTCATCTCGATTAGGTATTAGCAATATAAGTGGAAGAATTTTGAATGTGAATCCATTAGCTGGACGTTATGTTCCAAGACGAGACGATGTTGTGATAGGATATATTAAAGATATGTCTTACAGTTCATGGTTTGTTGATGTAGGTTATGCTTATGAAGCATCACTTTCTATGAAAGATGCAACAGCAGATTTTATTGAGAGAGGTTCTAGTTTGAGTGATTATTTTGCAATTGGTGAAATTATCTTGACAAGAATTAGTAATGTGACTAAAGAAGGAAATATTGATCTTACTATGAAAGCACCAGGTTTGAGAAAGCTTCATAGTGGAAAAATTATAGAGATTACCGCTTCTAAAATTCCACGAGTTGTTGGAAAACAGGGAAGTATGATCTCTCTCATTAAAGATAAGACTGGATGTAGTATTTTTGCAGGGCAAAATGGAAGAATCTGGATTAAAGGAGCAAGTCCTGAAGCAGAAAAATTGGCAACAGATGCAATTCAGTTGATTAATGATAAAGCACATACTTCTGGACTTACTGAAAAAGTAGGTGTGTTCTTAGAGAAGCATACATTGGAGATGCAAAAATGAAATATACAAAAAGATTAGATGGAAGAAAATTTGATGAGCTCAGACCAATGAAGGCTGAAGTCGGTGTTGTCAAAAATGCAGTTGGTTCTGCACGCTTCCAAATTGGAAAAACTGTTGCGATTGCAGCAGTCTATGGTCCTAAGGATTTGTTTCCTAAGTTCCTTCAAAAGCCACAGAATGCATTATTGAGATGTTATTATAATATGATGGCTTTTTCTGGATCTGGAGAAAGAGTACGACCTGGAGCAAACAGACGAAGTAAAGAAATTAGCATGGTTATTGAAAAGGCTTTTGAGCCAGTTCTTGATTTGAGTGAATTTCCTAAAGCTGTTGTTGATGTTTATATTGAATTGATACAAACAGATGCAGGAACACGTTGTGCAGGTATTTGTGCAGCGTCCCTCGCATTGGCAGATGCAGGATTTGATATGAAAGATCTTGTCTGTGCAGTATCCTGCGGACTTGTTGGAGATCAAGTTGTTGTTGATCTTGATAAGACTGAAGAAGATTTTGAGGGTGGTGCAGTAGATATTCCTATTGCAATGCTTCCACGAACAGGAGAAATAACACTTTTACAGCTTGATGGAGAAATTAGTAAAGATGATCTCAAAAAAGCAATAGAAGCAGGAAAAGAAGCCTGCCAAAAAATCTATGAGATACAAAAAGCAGCATTGCGCGCTAAGTATGCTCAGGAGGTAGTCGCATGATGGTCTCACGAGAATATATTGAATCTGTTATTGCAAAACAGATGCGTATGGATGGAAGAAAATTCGATGAATATAGACCTATTACCATTGAATATGGTATTTCTTCAAAATCAGCTGAAGGATCAGCACGTGTCAAGATTGGAGATACAGAAGTTGTTGCAGGTGTGAAGTTAGAATTAGGAACACCATTCTCTGATAAACCTGATGAGGGATCTATTATGGTGAATGTTGAGCTTCTACCACTCTCTTCAACACTCTTTGAATCTGGACCACCAAGTATTGATGCTATTGAACTCTCTCGTGTTACTGACAGAGGAATACGAGAAAGTAATGCACTGGACTTCAAGAAACTTTGTGTGAAAACAGGAGAAAAAGTTTGGCTTGTATTCATTGACATCTACCCAATTAATGCTGGTGGAAATCTATTTGATGCATGTAATCTTGTTACGCTTGCAGCATTGCGAGATGCAGTTTTCCCAGCACTTACTGCAGAGAATAAAGTAGACTATTCAAAGAAGACAAAGACAAAGCTTCCTTTGAGTAAACTTCCTATTGCATGTACGGTATGGAAGGTACACAATGAATTTATTGTTGATCCAACTATAGAAGAAGAATTGGCAGCCCATGCACGATTAAGCACTGTGTTTACAGATGATGGAAAAATATGTGCTATGCAAAAAGGCGGAGAATCTCCTTTGACTAGTGAAGAGATAAGTACTATTCTTGATCTTGCAGAAAGAAAAACGCAAGAATTGAGGAGGCATTTCAAATGAAAGAATCTTTTACTAAATATGAAAGAGCACGAATTATCGGAGCACGAGCTTTGCAAATAGCAATGGGAGCACCTATCTTACTCAAAATGAAAAAAGATGATTATGAGAAGATGCGATACAATCCTATTAATATTGCAAAAAAAGAGTTTGAAGAAGGAGTTCTTCCTCTGAGTGTGAAGAGGCCTTTTCCACAGAAATCTAAACATTAATTATTTCCTTTTTATTTTCTTCTTTATGTCTTTTTTTAAATTTTCTAGATGTGAAGGAAACTCTGTAAATTTTTTCTCCCAATTATTAAAATAGCTAATATAACTTGGTTCTTCTCTCAAGGATGGTTTTTTTGTTTCATCAGAATAGCCTAAAGTAATAATTATTTCTGGGTCGATATCCTCTGGGATGTCTAAAATTCTTTGTACAGCTTCGTTATCAAAAGCACCTACCCAACAAGATGCAAGACCAAGGTCATATGCAACTAAAGTAATGCCAAAAGCAAAATTGGCACAATTTTGAATGCTATACATTCTTCCTAATTTCCCATAATGATTTTTTACATCGTTGTGATCATTACAAATCACAAGAAAGACAGGAGCTTCTATCATCCAATTTTGTTCGACACAAGCATCTGCAATTTGTTGTCTCTTTGCTTGATCGGTTACTACTATACATTTCCAATTTTGGAGATTTCCAGAAGAAGGAGCAAAGCCTGCAAGGTCTATTATTTCTCCTAGTGTTGCAAGAGGAATGTCTTTGTCTTTATATTTGCGAATAGATCTTCTTCCGAGGTAGACATTTTTGAATTGCATTTCTTTTCTTTAGGTAAAGAGAATTTATAAATGTTTATGCTGCGAGTTTTTTAGGGATTGCGCCACGATTGACAAGATCTACAAGTTGGGCAGTACTTGCTTGTATCGCTCTGTCTTGTTCTTGAAGAAGAGGTATAACCTGACTGAGTATTTGATTTACTCCATGAGCAATTTGAGCATGTTCCTTTTGAATAGATCTTGCTTCTTGGGTTATTGTAACTTCAGTTTGCAATTTGGTATTTATTATCATTTGTTGTTCTTCAATATTTTGTAATTCTGGAAGAATAGGGTCTTTCTTTAAAGAAGATTTCATCTTATCCAATGCAGTAGACTGGGCCTTTAAGAGATTTTCTCTTTGTGTTACACTTTCTTCTAAAGCTCTTGAAAGTTCTATATTTTTTTGTTCAAAGGGTTGTACTCTCTCTTCCAAAGGCTTTATTCTTTCTGCAATTTCAACAATTCTTCCATAGGTATTATTTTCTACGGTTACATGATACTTTTCAATCTCTCTTGCAATTTCTAAAGCTCGTTTTTCTATTTTTCCTTGGCCTCTGATTCCTGCTTTTAAATCATCAATTAATTTTCCTACATATTTTCTATCTTCTTTGTATGAGGATTTTAAATCATTTAAAATTTTTCTTCTCTCACTAATACACTGTTCCTGTAATTTGACACTATTCGTCATAATTTTTACATTTTCAGAATTAAAATTTTGTGTTGAGCTAATATTTCTAAGAAGACTCATAGCATCTGAGTCAGCGCTATAGCCTTTTCTTACTAGAGACTCCTCTTCTCCTTCCTCAGCACTTTCTTTTCTTGCTCTTTCTTCTCCATTTCTTCCTTTTGTCCAATCATCCATAAGATTTCCTAAACCACGACCTGCAAGCTTTCCCATAGACCTTGTCCCAAAGCCAAAAAGAGAAAGGATTGGTGCAAAAACTATTTTATAAAGTATCCAAAGAACAAAGACCACTAAAAGAATAATAACAAAAGTAAGAACACCACCACTGAGCAAATTCCCTAGAGCCATAGTAATCTTTAAATAAATCAAACTTATTAAGGTTTCCATGCAGTATACACAATTAGCTGAGCTTTATGCTCACTTAGAAAAAACTTCTAAAAGATTAGAAAAAACTTTTCTTCTTGCTGAATTTATTAAAAAATGCTCTCAAGAGGATTTACGAAATATTATGTATCTTCTTCAAGGAAGAGTGTTTGCACATGCAGATGAAAGAAAATTAGGCATGAGTTCTCAACTTCTCATTAAAGTTATTTCTCAAGCTACTGGAGAGAATAAAGAAACTATTGAAAATGCGTGGAGACATGAAGGAGACCTTGGGTTTGTTGCTGAAAAATTTATTGTGAAGAAAAAACAGAAAACACTTTTTGGAAAAGCTTTGACTGTTGGAAAAGTTATAGATAATATTTCTAAGCTTGCAGAAATGGAAGGAGAGGGAACTGTACAAAGGAAAGTTGCTTTGATTGCAGAGTTGTTGAGTTCTGCATCTGCTTTAGAAGCGCGATACATTGTTCGTACTGTCGCGGAGGATTTGCGTGCTGGTATTGGAGATAGTACACTGCGGGATGCATTAGTTTGGACTTTTTACCCAAGAGTTATAGGAATATTTTTTGTCTGTGATTCTTGCAAGGCATTGATACCAAATACTGGGAAATGTCTTATTTGTGGAGAAAAGATTGAACAAAAATTCTCTGAAGCGATTGAGAAAAAAATTCCTAAATATGCTTTTGTTCCAAAAGATGAAAAAGAAGGAAGGGATATTTATAATAATTATTTAGAAGAAGTGCAGCATGCATTTAATGTGAGCAATGATTTTGGAACTATCGCAGAATTATTGAAGGAAGAAGGACCTGCAGGATTGAAACATACTCTCCTCACAGTTGGAAAACCAATCAAAGCAATGCTCTATCCAAAGGCAAAAGATATTGCTGAAGGATTTGAAGTTGTTGGAAAGCCTGCTTTATTAGAACCTAAGTTAGATGGTTTTCGTATGCAAATTCATAGAAATAAAGATAATATTAAGTTATTTACACGAAACCTTGAAGATGTCACAAAACAATTTCCTGATGTTCTTGTAGCGGTAAAAAATCATGTTCGATCAAAAGATTTTATTCTTGATTCTGAAGCTGTTGGTATTGATCCAAAAACAAAACGTGTTGTTCCTTTTCAACAGATCTCTCAAAGAATAAAAAGAAAGTATGATATTGAAAGTACTGCGAAAGATGTTCCTGTTGTTGTTACTATTTTTGATATTATAGAACTTAATGGAGAAACACTTTTAGATTTATCCTTTCTGGAAAGAAGAAAACTATTGAAAGCAATTGTCAAAGATGAAAAATATGTTATTGAAGTGATTGAACAAATTTCTTGTTCTGATATTGATAAAGCTGAGAAGTATTACAAGGAATGTTTAGTTAAAGGACATGAAGGAATTATGATGAAAAGTATGGAAGGCACATATACACCAGGAAAAAGAGTAGGGCAAGGTGTCAAAATAAAACCTGTGATGGAATCTTTGGATCTTGTTATTGTTGCTGCAGAATGGGGAGAAGGAAAGCGAGCAAATTGGCTGAGTAGTTTTACTGTTGCATGCAGAGATAAAGATACACTTAAAGACATTGGAAAGGTGAGCACAGGGCTCAAAGAAAAAAGTGAAGAAGGTGTTAGTTTTGAAGAACTTACTCAAGAATTAAAGAAAAGTATTTTGCAAGAAAAAGGAAGGCAAGTTATGGTAAAGCCAAAAATTGTTGTTGAAGTTCTTTTTGAAGAGATTCAAGCATCACCAAGTTATAGTTCAGGATATGCATTGCGTTTTCCAAGGATTATTCGTTTGCGAGATGATAAAGGAGTACAGGATATTTCTACTTTAAAAGAGATTGAACATTTTTATAGAGAACAGAAGTGACAAAATTGTCGTCTGAAGTATGGGTGAAAATATAATTTTTCTTTAAAACAACAGATACATTTATATAGAAGTTTCTATTATTGTTGTTTGTTACGAGTAACAATACGTAACAATTTATTATTATAAAAAAGAGGGAGATGATCCCAGGGGGAAATGCTAAAATGATCGTTAAAGAAGAATTTTTAAATCAGTTACGACAACTTTTCAGTCTTAACCTGTATGAGGTGAAGATTTGGACTGCATTGTTATCTCGAGGAATATCTACAGCAGGAGAACTTTCTGAAATTGGGGATGTTCCACGAAGCAGAACTTATGATGTTCTGGAAAGTCTTGAAAAAAAAGGTTTTATTATTATGAAATTAGGAAAACCTTTAAATTATGTTGCTGTTGAACCACAGGAAGTTGTTGAACGCGCAAAGAAACTTGTGCATAGAGATGCAAAAGAACAAGTGCGAAAAATTGAAAGTTTGCGTGGAGGAGATCTTCTTGGTGAATTAGATTCATTATACAAACAAGGTATTGAATTTATTGAACCTTCTGATCTTTCTGGTGCATTGCGTGGAAGACAGAATGTATATACACATATGGAAAGCATGATTAAAAATGCAAAAAAGAGTGTGTATATTATGACTTCTTCTAAAGGACTTGTAAGAAAAGCAGATGCATTGAAATCAACATTGCAAGCACTTGCAAAAAAAGGTGTTGATATTCGTATTGCTGCACCTATTGATAAAGAAAGTGCTGCAATTGCAAAAGAATTTTCTGAATTTGCAAAGGTAAAATCTGTAGAAAAACTCGATGCACGTTTCTGTATTGTTGATGATACTGAATTGGTGTTTATGATTATGGATGATAAAGATGTTCACCCAACTTATGATATTGGTATTTGGGTTAATACTCCATACTTTGCGAGTGCTTTGAGTAGCTTGTATAATCTTGCATGGAAAAATATGAAAGATGCAAGTGTTATTGCAAAGACTGTTTAATTTTTTTATTTTTATAAAATTTTTCTTGAATATTTGCTTTGTAGCACTCTAAAAGGTTTTTTACGTTTTTTGTAGGTCAAAGCTATATTCTTTTAAGTTTTAGGCCTTTTTATAAGGAATTTATACTTACATTACATGTAATTTTTAAGTATATTTATAAATAGATACTTACATTAAGCGTATTGTGTGGTAGCTAAGAGAAGGAAAAAGAATAGCATTATTACTAATTCTCCTAGTTCTTTTTCTCAAGAATTGCTTTCTTTACTAAAAAAATATGATATTTCTCCTGCTACAGCACAGAAAGAATTGGAAAAACTTTCACCAATGCCTCCAACAGAAGAAAGTTTTCCTCTTTCTATTATTACAGAAAATCTTACTGTCTTTGAATCTCTTGTTATTTATCTTAAAGAGGAGAGAGAATATTCTTTGCACCATATTGCAGAGATTCTTGGAAGAAACGAAAAAAATCTTTGGCATACCTACCACAATGCAACACAAAAGAGGACTACAAAAATTATTGTAGATCTTTCTTCTCCCAGTGTGCCACTGAATATTTTTACAGAGCAAAAACTCTCTCCTCTTGAAACACTTGTTGTCTATCTGAAAGAAAAGAAAGAACTTAGTTACCACACTATTGCGAAACTTTTGTGCAGAGACGACAGAACTATTTGGACAACGTATATGCGAGCGAAGAAAAAAGATGCCTAAACTTCCACAAGCACGGAAATTGGAACAGAGGAAGCGTGAACTAGTGCAAACACTTGCATATACAAAGAGGCTGAAACAAAATTTAGAAATTTATAACCAGAAACTAGATTCTTCTTATAATGAAGGAAAAATACACTACCTACAATATAAGGATGCACAAAGAAAAGCCCTAGAAGGAAGATCTGTTCAAGAATGGATACAGTATTATGATCAATGCATTTCTTATTATGAAAAAGAAATTGCTTATAACAACACTCTTGTTCAAAAAGAAATACCTAAACAATTATGGACTTTTGTCCTTAGTATTATCCTTCTTTCTCTCATAGGATTCTCTGCATATACTGGATATGATACATTTGTAGAAACAACTGTGAGTGAAGAAGTAGCAGAAACATCTCCAGTAGAAGAAGTTGTTCAAGAAGAAGTTGTAGAACAAACTATAGATTCTGAAAATACAGAAAGTGCAGCTGATATTCCTGAAGCAAATATTCTTCCTATTGAAGAAGATATTGTAGAAGAATTGCCTTATGAAGAGAATAATGAGAGTGAAGAAACTCCTTTTGAAGATAAGAATCAATCAGAAGAAGAAATAGAAATACCTTTAGAAGAAAATCAAAGTGGAATTATTATCCCCCAAAATAATTTCAATGAAGAAGAGCAAATTGTGATTGTCATTAATGAAACTAAAAAAGTTATAGAAAATATTAGCATTGTTATTCCTTTTGAAAATATTAGTGAAGAAATTGTAGAGATTAATATTTCACAGAAGCAGAACTTTACTTTAGAGTTTGAAAATATTACAAATTTAAGTTTTGGAAATATTAGCCTTCCCATAATAACATTCCAGGAAAATCTTACTCAATATAATGCTCGTGTAGGAGATGTTGTCCGTTGGGATAAAAAAATAAGCTTTGCTAATGAAACAACATTTGTTTCTATAGA
The DNA here is from genome assembly GCA_030697685.1 of bacterium. GTDB lineage: Archaea > Nanobdellota > Nanobdellia > SCGC-AAA011-G17 > GW2011-AR17 > JAGVZZ01. The sequence goes on from JAUYPF010000030.1 coordinate 11,845, forward strand.
ACTGCCAAAGAATGCAGAACTTATTTCTGTTACAGAAAGTGGACAAGAAATCTCTCTTTCTGCAATAAAAGTAAACTCTTCTGGAATTCTTGTTGATGTACGAAGCACTAATATTCTTACTGAAGAAGCTATTCCTCTTTCTTTCTTTGGAGGATTATTTAATTTATTAGGAGATTTCTTTAATAGTATTACTGGTTTTGCTGTGCTTGAAGAAGAAATAATTTCTAAAGAAGAAAATATTAGTCTTATTATAGAAGAGAGTATGAAAGAAATAGTTGTTGCATACTATACAGAAGCTCCACAAGCATTTGAAGAAAATAGAGCAAATGGAAAGAAAGTTACGATAAGCTCTGAAACACACTATGAAAATATTCTTTCTTACACAACAGTTCCAGATATAGAAGTAAGTAATATACAACTGTATTGGCTTGTTAATGATACAAGAAAACTCTTTAGCTTTGATGCATATGATACAAATAATAATAGTCTTATTGACTATATTGAATGGATAACACCAAGCCTTTCCAATCAAAGTTTTGAAGTAGATTTAATAATTTTAACTGTACAATCGTATCCTACTGTGGGAGGTAATTGGACTGTGCAATTCAATACTACAGGGACTGCAACATTAACTATCAATGCATATAACAATACACAATGGTCTAATGATAGCCTTGATAAGGATTTGAAATTCCTTGATGTCTTTTGTGGAAGCCAAGTACAAAACTATAATTGGACAAATTCTTCTGTAGTTATAGAAAATTATACTTGTAATAATGTTGGAACTGAGACAAGTATGCCTCTCACTTTAGGTATACACACTTTACAATTTGTGTATGGAAATAATACAAAATATGCCTACAATGAAGCAAATTATGCTACGTGCCCAGATAGTGCAGGGAATGTGACCATTAATGTGAACACAGTTTGGTCTAATGCAAGCTTTAATTGTAATTCTATTGAAATTATTAGTAATGCAATTCTTACTTTGAATAATACAGCTGCTGGAAATACAACAATTACTATTAATGCAAATAATATTAACATTACTTCAGGGGCGATGATCTCTGTTTCTGAACAAGGATTTCTCCCATTACAAGGGTCTGGAGCTCCTAGTTCTGATCTTGATGCAGGTGCAGGATATGGAGGACAAGGTGGAGAAAGTGGTTCTGGAGCAGGAGGATTTGGATATGGGAGTGTCACGCAGCCTCTTGATCTTGGAAGTGGAGGAGGAAGTTCTACAAGAGCAAAAGGAAGAGGGGCTGGTGCAGTTTATTTGAATGTTACAGAAACTCTTACTGTTAATGGAATCATTAATGCAAGTGCTACTATTTCAAATGAGGGAGGCGGGTCAGGAGGAAGTATTTACATTAACGCTACAAGAATCCAAGGTTCAGGATTGATTACTGTACAAGGAGGTAGAGTCACTGCTTCAAATGATGGAGCAGGATCTGGAGGAAGAATTGCTATTTATTATAGTCAAAATAATTTCACTGGACAACTCAATGCTTCTAGTGGAGGAGCTGCTGCTACTTCAACATCTACTGCAGGTGGAGGAGCAGGAACTATTTATTTAAAATCTGATAACCAAACATATGGAGAGCTTTTCATTGATAATAATAGAATTATGAGAGCTGCTCCAACTACTATTAATAGTACATTCTTGAATAAAGTAACACTTGATAATTTAACTATTTCTAATTGGTCTTATGTTATCCTGGAAAATATTGCTAACCTTAGCATTAACAATACTCTCTTCGAAATTGACAATGGAACAACATTTTACCAAAATGCTCCATTTATTAGTTTACGTGTTACTAATCTTACTATAGGAGGAACAGTTCGATTAAGCAATGCATATACTTTCAATAATGCTATGGATGTTCTTATTCAAAGTACAGGTATTCTTTTTCATAGAAATAATTCTAATATTCAAGAATTTAGTTTGAATATTAGTGCAAGGAACTTTACTATTCTCAGTGGCGGACTGATTAATCTTTCTGACACAGGATACCAAAATGGAAGTGGTCCAGGAACAGCTCCTTCTGGATCTAATGATGCAGGTGCAGGATATGGAGGACTTGGAGGTGAAGGTAGTTCAACAAGCGGTGGATCTCAATATGGAAGTGTTACTCAACCTTTAGATCTTGGAAGTGGAGGACACTCCGGAACAAGTAATGGATTTGGTGCTGGGCTTCTTAGATTAAACATTAGTAATACTCTTAGTATTAATGGGACTATTGATGTAGGGGCAGTTAGTTCAGGAGAAGGAGGAGGATCCGGAGGAAGTATTTATATTAATACAAGTTCTTTTACTGGTGTTGGAAGCCTTTCTACAGATGGTGGATCTCTTTCTATTGCAAATGATGGAGGAGGATCTGGAGGAAGAATTGCAATCTACTATGGAAATAAAAGTTTTACTGGAACTATAAGTGCTAGTGGAGGAACTTCTGCGGATATCTCACCACTGGCTAATCAATTTGGAGGTGCTGGAACTATTTATATGAAGGCATATAATCAAAGCTATGGAGATCTTCTTATTGACAATGGAAGAATAGGTAATGGTACACAGACTATTCTTAATAGTACTTTCTTCTCATTAACTAATTTAGATAATTTTACTATTTCTAACTATTCACGTGTGATTCTTCAGGATATTTCCAACTTAACTATCAACAATACTATATTTGAAATTGATAGTGCATTTACTGAATTTTATCAGTATGCGAATTTCCATGCACCGAGATTAGAAAACTTTACTATCAGTGGAACTATTCTTTTTGGAACAAATTCCACTTTCAATAAGAGCATGAATGTTTGGATTACAAGCACAGGAAATGTTTCACATAAGGACAATACTCCTACAACATATAATAGAGTTAACATTACTGCACGTAATTTAACTATTCTTTCTGGTGGAGTCATTAATGTTTCTTATGCAGGATATATACAAGATACTGGACCAGGAACACCTTCAGGAGCAAGCAGTGATCAAGGTGCTGGATATGGAGGACAAGGAGGAAGTAGTGTTTCTGCAAAAGGAGGAGATGCATATGGAAGTTTCACTGCACCATTTGAATTTGGAAGTGGTGGAGACTTTGGAGCTACAGGTATTAATGGAAGAGGAGCAGGAGCTATTTATTTGAATATCACAGATACCATTATTGTAAATGGAACTATTAGCGCAAGTGCATTGCCTGCTGCAGAAGGAGCAGGATCAGGAGGTAGTGTTTATATTACTAGTACACTCTTTACAGGTGTTGGAAATATTCTCTCAGAAGGAGGAAGATCTACTATTATAAATGATGGAGCTGGAGGAGGAGGAAGAATTGCTTTGTATTTTATCAATAGGACTTTTAGCGGAGCAATTAGTGTTTCTGGAGGAAGTTCTGGTAGTGCCGGACTTGAAGGTGATAGAGGAAGCCTTTTCATCTGCCAATATGTTAGTGGTATGACTTGTATTCCTACAGGAAATCTTAGTACTCAAGTCAGTAATGGAAGTATTATTCTTAGAACAGAATTTAGCCATAACTCTAGTTTTGTTGTTAATCAAACCATGAATATTTCTTGGCCATTTAGTTCTATGAATTGGACCATTGAAAGTAATAACTTTAGTGCTTTTGTTATCAATAATCTTAGTGGGGTTAATGTTTCTACAAACTTTAGTATTTATGATAATGGAACAATCAATAAGAGTCTTATCAGTGATGCAAATGGGGCATTGGCTCTCTTTAACATGACTGCAGTTGGAACCCATGATATTTCTGTGCGAAGAAGTGCTGATGTTTCTGTTGTTGGAATAAATATTGATGATGGAGCGATTGCTTTTGGCTCAGGATATTATAATGCAAGTTGTACACAAGGATATTCTTCCATTAACTCTAATACTAGCCGATCTTGTTGGATAAATACTACAGCCTTTCCTGAAACAGCAGACGTGCATCTCATTTCTAATAATGGAACTGTGGCTGTGAATGTCACTGCAAGTTTACAGATTCAAGATGCAGAAGCACTTTTCTGTGGAAGCTCTGGAGGATGCAGCATAACAGATACTGCTCTCATTTCTATCGCTGCGGATAATAATGAAACCAACTCCTGTACTGGATTAAGTACTTTTAATAATCTCTCAACACATAATAGCAATAGAACTGCATCTCTCTGTAATTCTCTTGCTTCTGCAGATAGTGGAGACCAGATTAAAACATGGATGCATTTCCAAGTACCAAGAGATACAACTGTTGGAGCGAAGAGTCTTGTTATTGTGTATGAAGCTCTTGCTGCATAATCAATGGGCGAAAAACAAAGAAAGGATATTCTTTTATATTTTCTAAAGTGTCAGAAACAATTACAATAGTATTTTCATTGGGATAGTTTGTGAGTTCTTTTATTTTAAATCCATATTCATATTTTTTTAATTCAGACCAATCAAGATCTTTTTCTTTGTAGACATTGAGATTACAACCACGTTTCATCATTTTTATTCCAGCTTTTATGGAGTTAGAATCTTGTAATAAAAGTACCACATGCGATTCTTTTGTAATGGGAAGTCCCCCTGGTCCAGGAATACTCTCTGTGAAAATGTAACTATGCCCATTCATGATTTCTATTTGAATATTTATTTCTGGATCTTTGAGTTTTACTTTTGCATTTGTTTTTTCTACGACATACGCACCAATTTCTTTTTCTATATCTTGTGAAGAAATGAAATAGTCTTCCATTCGTTTACAGCTTACTCGAAATGTTCCTTTTGTGTAGAATTTTAGTGCTTGTTGTTTTATTTCTTCAAAGTCTAAAGAATATTCTGTTGCATAAGAATAGGAAGCTAGACCAAAAACATATTGTAATTGTGGACATTCTTCATTGGTAAAGATTGTAATCCTCCCATGAATTCTTTTCACATCTGTAAAAGGAATATTATTCTTTGTGAGGCATTCACGAATATTCTTTTGTAAGGCCTTCTCAAAAGGCACGCGATTTTTGCCTTTGAGGAATATTTCATTGTAACGGATGATTATCATACGATTGAAGAAATTAAGTAAGCTTTATAAAGCATTTCCCTACCAAAAAGAGTATGGTAAAGAAGATTATTCGAACATATAAAGATCAAAAGAACTATCAGGTAGTGCCATCTGCAGATGTGGATCATCTTCCTAAAGTTGAAGGATATAATTTTGAAAAAGCATTTGATTTAGGGAAGTTTCTTGAGAGTTATGCACATACAGGGTTCCAAGCAAGTCATTTTGCACATGCTGTTCACATTGTTGAAGAAATGAGAAAGGAAGAGGCAACTATCTTTTTAGGATATACTTCAAATATGGTTACATCTGGTATTAGAGATGTTATACAATTCTTAGTTAAACACAAACATGTGCATGTGCTTGTTACTACAGGTGGGGGTATTGAAGAGGATATCATCAAAGTTCTCAAACCCTTCCATGTGGGAAAATTTCAAGTTTCTGGAAGAAGTATGTTGGAAAAAGGAATTAATCGAACAGGAAATATCTTTATTCCCAATGATCGATATCTTTATTTTGAAAAATTTATTCAGCCTTTCTTAGATAGAATCTATAAAGAACAAAAAGAAGAAGGTATTATTCATTGCTCTCAAGATATTACGAGAGAATTAGGCAAAGAAATTAGTAAAGAAAAACACTGTGAAGAGTCTATTCTTTATTGGGCATATAAAAATAATATTCCAGTTTTCTGCCCTACATTGATAGATGGATCTTTTGGTGATCTGGTCTATTTTATGAAGCAAAGACATAAAGAGTTTGTTCTTGATATGAGTGAGGATACAAAAAAAATTGTAGATATTGCTTTGAATGCGGAAAAAACTGGGGCGATTATTTTAGGAGCCGGAGTTGCAAAACATTTTATTCTGAATGCGAATATTTTTCGAGAAGGATTAGACTATGCGGTGTATATCAATACTGCACAAGAGTATGATGGCAGCGATTCTGGGGCAGAAGCAGAAGAAGCAATTACTTGGGCAAAGATTCAAGCAAATGCTTTGCATGTAAAAGTGCATGCAGATGCTACTCTTGTTTTTCCACTCTTAGTTGCTGGGACTTTTGGGAAGAGATAAGTGTTTAACCACTACATTTATCGAATATATTACTCTTTTCTGTTTCTTTTTAACCACTACACTGTTTAAGAGTGTGAAAGAAAGGTATTTAAATTATCTTTCCATTAAATAAAAAGAAAATAGTATGTTCTCACATGTAAAAAAGAAGGATGGTGATTTTGAAAGCTTTCATGTAGATAAGCTGAGAAATTCTATAGCAAGAGCAATGAAAGATGCAGGACAGAAAGATAGTAGTACAAAGATTCTTCACCAAGTTCTGCATAGATTCAAAAAGAAACAAGGTATTAGCCCACATACAGAAGATATTCGAAAAAATGTTGAAGATGTGTTGCTTGAACAAAAACTTCATTCTGTTGCAAAAGCATATCTCTTTTATACTAAAAAAAAGAATCCTGAAGAAACGCTTCGTCATTACTTTGGAAAAAAACATGATCTGCCTTTAGGGAAAAATGCAGTCACTGTATTACAGCGAAGATATTTGCGAAGAGATGCATCAGGAAAAACTATGGAAAGTCCTGAAGATATGTTCCGAAGAGTTGCAAAGCATATTGCTTCTGCAGAACAAAAGAAAGAGCAGATAAAATGGGAGCATGAATTTTATCAAGTATTAAGCACATTAGATTTTCTTCCGAATACTCCTTGTTTAGTCAATGCTGGTACAAAACTTAATCTTGCAGGATGTTATGTGCTTGATGTCCCAGACTCTTTAGAAGGGATTTATGATGCACTCAAAGTCTCTGCGTTAATTTTTCAGAGTGGAGCAGGTGTGGGTTATTCTTTTTCTCAACTAAGAGGAGAAGGAAGCCGTATTGCTTCTACAGGAAGAGCTGCGTCTGGGCCTGTTTCTTTTATGGAAATTTTTGATAGATCTTGTGAGACTATGAAAAATGGAGGTATTCGCAGAGTGGCAAGTATGGGAGTGCTGCGTATAGACCATCCAGATATTTTTGCATTTATTACTGAAAAAGCAAAAGGAAGATTACAGAATTTTAATGTGTCCGTTGCAGTTACTGATGAGTTCATGAAAGCAGTGATTCATAACAAAGAATATTGGCTGAGAGACCATAATGGAAAGAAAACACATAAATTAAATGCACGAGAAGTGTTTGATTTTCTCTGTGGGCAGGCTTGGGAATGTGGCGATCCAGGATTATTGTTTATTGATGAGATTAATAGAAAGCATCCGATGAAAAAACTAGGAACAATTGAAGCAACAAACACCTGTGGAGAAGAGCCATTACTAGCAAATGAAAGTTGTGTGCTTGGATCCATTAACCTTACACATATGGTCCAAGGAGAAAAAATAGATTGGCCGAAGCTTGCAAAGACTGTGAACATTGCTGTGCGATTCCTTGATAATGTGGTGAGTGTGAATAACTATCCTACAAAAGACATCCAAGATATGTGTTTGGCAAATAGAAAAATAGGTTTAGGGATTATGGGATGGGCAGATATGTTGCTTGCACTCAAAATAAAATATGATTCTGAAAAAGCATTGCAGCTTGCAAAAGAAGTCATGCGATTTATTCGAAAGCATGCCGAGCAAAGTTCAGAGAAACTTGCAAAAGAGAAAGGAGTTTTTATTAATTATAGTAAAAGTAATATAAATAAAAAGAGAAGAAATGCAACCGTTTTGTCTATTGCCCCTACAGGAAGTATTAGCTTAATCGCAGGGGTATCCTCTGGAATTGAGCCACTTTTTGCGCTTTCGTATGTACGAGAAGCTCTTGGAGGAGTCAAACTTTTTGAGTCAAATAAACAATTAGAAGAAATTGCACGGTATAGGGGATTTTATAGTACGGGATTTATGCAGGCTATTGCAAAGAATGGGTCTATACATGGGATGAAAAATATTCCCAAAGATGTACAAGAACTTTTTGTGACTGCTTTAGATATTCCTCTTGAATGGCATGTGAAAATGCAGGCTGTGTTTCAGTCAGAAGTAGATAGTGCTGTTTCTAAAACTATTAATCTTCCAAATAATGCTACAATAGGAGATGTGAAGAGAGCATATATGCTTGCATGGAAAGAGAAGTGCAAAGGCATTACTGTGTATCGATATGGAAGCAAAGAAAAGCAGGTATTGTATTTAGGAGAGCATTTGCAGCAAGAACATACTCAGGTGCATGGAGAGTATTCTGGTGGATGTATTGGGAAGGATTGTTATTTCTAATGGAAATATTTTCCATAATTTTTAGAAAGAGTAGAATAAAATAAAAATAAGAAAATAAAAAGAAAAGTTTATCTTCTTTTCTTTACAGCTTTTTTAGCGGTTTTTTTTCTTCCACCACGAGACATTGCTGCTGCTGCTACATTTCCTTGTTTGTCAATGAAATATAACATACCAGATTCTCTTTTAATTCCGCACTTTGCGACAACTTCTTGTTTAAATGAACCTTTCATACCAGGTCGTTTCATTTTAACTCTTGCTGCGTCACCTGTTTTGTTTACAAAGTATAAGAAACCAGGCTCTCTCTTAATTCCACACTTCACTAAAACTTTTGCCATTTTTTTAAATCACCTCGATTTTTAATAAGAGTTTGTAGACGGCGGAAGTATATAAACTTTGCTATCTTCGAGGATATATTTATATACCTCAGAGTGTTTTTAAGCCGGATGTGGGCATATAACCTTAATCCTGTACTTTTTTCCATTTGGAGCTTAGAAATACGCTGGTATGGAATAATATATGCTTTTGGCTTTCTTCTCGCATTATTCTTTTTATTAAAAAATCGGCGGGAAATAGGACTTAACAAAGATGAGAGTTATGATCTTCTCTTTTACCTTATGCTGGGGGATATTATTGGTGCGAGATTATTTCATGTGCTTTTTTGGGAGCCAAGCTTTTACTTTAGTAATCCTTTGCAGATTCTTTACCTTTGGAATGGAGGATTGGCTTTTCATGGAGGGCTTGTTGGGGTTATCCTTGCAGCATGGGTATATTGCCGAAAGAAAAAAATATCTTTCTTGAAAGTTGCTGATCTCTTAAGTATTCCTGCGTTGATTGGACTAGGCTTAGGAAGGATTGCAAATTTCATTAATGGAGAACTAGTTGGCACTGTTACAACTGTATCTTGGTGTGTTGATTTTAGGGATGGACTTTGTAGACATCCTTATGTACTTTATAGTGCAGTAAAGAGATTTGCACTTGCGGGAGTATTATATGGCTTACAAAAATATAGAATATTCAAAGAGGGGTTTATTTTTTGGCTTATGATTTTTGGTTTAGGAATTGGAAGATTTGTTCTTGATTTTATGAGAGAGGATGTATTATATTTAGGGCTGAGTGTTGGACAGTGGATGTCATTGCTTATGCTTGTTCTTGCTCTTGCCGTTCTTTTCCATGGCTATAAAGATGATTTAAGAAAGATATTTAAATAAGGAATTTCTCGAAGAGGAGATGATTACTTGTGAAGAATGTAAAGGCGCATGCTGTCGAGAAGTTTCTGTAGAAATGGATACTCCTGTGAATTTAGAAGACTGGGATGTCATTAAATGGATGGTGGCACACGAGAATATTGCAGTCTTTCAGGATCAGGAGAATGATTGGCTTGTTGAATTCAAAACAAAATGTAGTAAACTTGATGTGAAAAATAGATGCACTATTTACAAAGTTCGGCCTAAATTATGCAATGAATATCCAGTAGACGATTGCATTATTAATGCTGATGAGCCTGCAGAAAAAATACGATTTGATACCATGGAAGAAGTAGAAAAATATATTGAAGATGTTGTTAAAGCAGAACTATTAAAGAAAGAAGAAGAGAAAAAACTAGTAAATACAGAAGTCTGTGAAGCTTAAGTATAATAATATTTGTTTGTTTTCTTCTGTTCTATATCTAATTGAGAACCAGGTTTATTTATTCTTGGACGACCTGTTTCTTTGTCCATGCGATAAGTTACATTTAACATCTTGAGAACTTCATTCATACCATCTTTCTTAGATAATGGACCTATAACTGTTCCTTCTTTCCCAGGGATACCTTTGAAGACCAACATTGCATCTCCTACATATTCTAAAAATTGGACATCGTGGTCGACAACAATTGCACAAGTTTCATTTTTAATCATAAAATCCTGAATAACTTCTGCAATCTTTAAACGATCTTCTACATCAATAAATGCTGATGGCTCATCAAAAGCATAGACGTCTGCTTTCAATGAAAGCGTAATTGCAATGTAGACCTTTTGTAATTCTCCACCAGAAAGCATAGAAATATTATTGTTGATAATAGCTTGTAAATTTAATTTTTCTAGAATATTTTGTTTGAACCAACCGCTATCTTGGCCTTTTGCCACACGATCGAGCCATTCTTTTACCGTTCCTGACTCCGCTTGAAGATCCTGTGGTTTATAGGCAATTTTTACTTTGCTTGTTAAAATTCCTTTGTCAGGCTTGATTAAACCAGCAAGCATTTTCAAAAAAGTTGTTTTTCCCAGACCGTTTGAACCTGTGATAGTCAAAACATCCCCTTTTCGAATTGTTCCTGCATTTACTTTCATATGAAATGCTGGAAATTTTTTTTCTAATTCTGGCCATTCAAAAAGAATTGCTTGTTTTGTATCTTTTTCTATTCCTTTATTGAAAATAATTTTATAATTTCTAAAGCGAATGTTATCATCTGGAAGAAAGCCATCAAGATATTCATTAATTCCTCGACGAATTGGTTTTGTCTGAGAAACAATACCATAGACTGCTGCTTCCCCATATAAAATTTGTAATTCATCGGAAATATAATCTAAAGTTGCAAGATCGTGCTCTACAACAAGGATTGTATTATTATTTTCTTCAGCCAGAGAACGAATTAGTTTTGCTACTTTCATTCTGCTGGTGATGTCTAAAAATGATGCAGGCTCATCAAAGAAATAAAAATTTGCATCCTTCAAATAGGTTGCTGCGATTGCAAGACGCTGCATCTCTCCACCAGACAGATCTTTCACGTCACGATCAAGAATATTTTCCATTTCTAAGAGTTTGATTATCTCCTCTTTTTTTCCCTTTTGGTCTACTTTTGCAAGAAGATCTTTTACTTTTCCTTGTGCTTGCTTTGCAATGAGATCTACTGCTTGTGGTTTGTATGCTACTTTTATATCGCCTGCTTTTACTTTTTCTAGGAACTTTTGCATTTCTGTTCCTTTAAACATTTTAATGAGATCGTTAATATCCCCAGGCTTTTCAGGATCGCCCAAATTAGGCTTTAGTACTCCTGAAAGAATTTTTAGTGCAGTAGATTTTCCAATTCCATTTCTACCTAAAATCCCAACAACTTTTCCTGGCATTGGAACTGGAAGATTAAAAAGAATGAATGAATCTTTGCCAAAACGATGAATAGGCCGTTGTGTAAGCTTATCAGGAAGCTTTACCATGTGGATTGCACCAAAAGGGCAAATATTTACACAGACTTGGCAGGCATCTGTTGCAATGTCCTCGTTGATTTGTGCTTTGCCATCAGGGCCTTTCACAATTGCTTCTTTACCAGCACGATTTAATGGGCACATACGAATACAGAGAAAGTCACCACAGGCTATTGGATTACATTTTTCCTTGTCAATAACAGCGATACGTCTTTGCATATGTAGGAAAAGAAAAAGAAACTTTTTAAGCCTTGTGCTTAGCTTTGTTGTGGGCGAGAAGATCTTGTACTTCTTTTTTACACATTTTACAGATTCCTTCAGGTCCTTTTAGAATTTGTTTTGGAAGTTTTCCTTCGAATGATTTTTCTCTCATATTTTATTTTATGGTCTTAGGCTTTAAATGTCTTTTGCATATAGAGGCTTCTCTTTTCTTCTGGAAAACGTTCAATCGCGTATCTCAACATAGTTCTTGGCATAATTTTGTAATTTTTTTGTAAAAATTCTTCCTCTATAATTTGGTCTTTCTTTCCAAGTTCACGTAACATCCAACCTGTTGCTTTATGAATCAAGTCATGTTTGTCATTTAGGAGTATTTCTGCAATCTCTAAAGTTTCTTTGAATTTATTTTTTTTTATAAAATAAAGAGTTGCAAGGATAGCAATACGATGTTCCCACATTGAAGAAGATTTTGCGAATTTATAGAGGATAGTTTTATCTTTGTCAAAAAGATATGCACCTACAATATTTGGAGTAGTACAATCAATAAGATCCCAATTGTTGATATATTTTCTTTGTTTTATGTAAAAATCAAAGATTTTCTTCTTCTCTTTTTCATTAGCTTTCTTGAATTGTTCTGTAAGAATTACTAAAGAGGTAAAACGATATTCATGAGTAGGATTTTTTAAAAAATACTCTAAATCTTTGAAATTAAGAGAGAGATATTTTTTTGCAATTATTCTCTGTTGAGGAACTGTGATACCTAGAAATATATCACCTTCTCCATACTGCCCTTTTCCAGTTTTGAAAAAATCAGCATAAATTTTAGCCTTTTCTTCATTTTTCAAAGAAAGTAAATCTTTTTCTAAAGGATGCATAGTCTTTTTAGAAGAAAGTTGTTTTTAAAAATATTCCTTTTAGAATATTAACAAAGGAGTGATAGTAGAGCTAAGGAAAAAGCTATTAAAGAGAGTCTTATTTGTAATTTCTATGGTAGAAAAATGTGCACTTTGCAAAGAGAAAATTGAAAACACTTTTCTCGGGAAAATACGTGGAACGTTCATTAAGAAAAAAGTAGTGTGTAGTACATGCCAGAAGAAGTTTGGTGCTGATGTTGTTAAACAACTCTGAACTGCCCCAGTGGCTTAACCGGTAGAGCAATTGCTTCGTAAGCAATAGATTGGGGGTTCAAATCCCTCCTGGGGCTTCTTTTTTATTTGTATTTAGGAGAAAGCCATAGTGCCAGGAAGAGAGATATTCTTTTGCTTGCTTTTCTGATGTGCCTGATTTTGTGTATGCTTCGTATTCCCATTTGTATCTCCGAGGATTATAGAATAATGGTAGAGCAAAGATATAGAGAAAGAGAAATTTTACAAGACCTTGTTCTTTTTGTTGTTGCAGATGTATTTTCTCATGTTTAATTATTCTTTCTTGTATTGATTTAGGCAATGTAGAGAAATTTTTACAGACATAGATATGTGGAGAAATGGTTGTTGTCACATTTGAATTTGCAAAGATTGTAAACCACCACAGCCAAGACTTCTTTTTTATCATCTCTTTATCTAAGCACTAAAGATTTAAAAAACTATTTAGAATCCAAAACTATCAGTAAATTCTTTAATCTGTTGGTAATCTGTTAAGAACTTTAAACCTTTATTTGTAATGATATATTTCCTTGTCTCTTTCTCTTCACGCTCTTCTACCATTGCTTTTTCCATTAACTCAGCAACATATCGCTTCATAGAATCATGAGAAAGATTGGATTTGTATAATAAATGAGTAGGTTTTATAGTCCCACCTTTATCTCGAATGGCCTCTAAGATGTCCTTAATAATATCAAGCTTTTCTCTTCTCTCGCCCATATTGTAAAACCCTCACAAACATAAAAAATAAGACTGCAAACCCTAGTAATTGTAAAATATCTGCAACCACATAAAAGATAGAGTTATAATAGACCATTGCTAAGAAGAAAATTTGTGCACAGGCTAGAAGGTAAAAAGAAATAAAAACAAGCTTTGCATTAAAGTTCTTTTTCTCTAAATAGTTAGTATAAAATTGATGCCCTAGGAAAAATAAAAGTAAAAAAGAGACAATATGAAATTTAATATAATATTGGTAGGAAAAAACGGTGAAGAGAAGCATGAGAGTAAAGAGTAAGATGATTACTTTCTTTTGTTCAATCTTTAAAGTCACCACTAATAAAAGTGTTAATGCTGCAAACATGAAAAGCATATGTAATAGGAAACCATAATCAAAATTGGTGAGAATATTATTTAATGTATTTGATATATGCATGGTTAATGCTAAATTAACTAAGGAATAAATTAGAAATGAAATGGACATTAATACAAATGCTGCGCTGAAGTAATAGTACTTCTTTTCATCAGTCATCTTATAAGCTTTATAAGACATTGCTGCAATGAGCAAGGTTACTATAATGTAAATAAGCCCAAAAAGTGCATCAATCCCACGGAACCAATATGGCCCATTAAGCAATAAAATCATTATTCTTCGTGCAAAACTCCTTGTTTATAAGTCTTGTGGAAAGTTGTTATGGAGAGTGTGTTCTAGTTCTTTATAAATGCTATTTGTATATTTATTTTAGAAATACTTGCATACCTTTTCACAGGTTGGAAGTTCTCCCTCCCCAAACTGAGGCTTCCAATCTTTTTTCTCCTTTTTATTTATTCTTGATTTTTCCTCCATAAGGTTTATATATTTTTCCTATCTTTTTTTCATTTATGACACAAACATCCCTTTTCCAAGACCCTGAACTCAGACCTATGCAAACACTTTCTTCTTCTGATAAAGAAACACTTGAGATCATTGCACAACGTGCCGCAGAATATCCTCTATTATATGGAGGGCATTTACGTGATGGATATAGAACTTCTACAGCTGAGCAGAGACTAGGTATTATACTGGGCAGACTTAAAGGCGGGCCTTCATCTCATAATTATCTTGTTTGTCATACTGGAGTCATAATTGGTTATCTCTCTATTTGGGGCGGTTATGATCCACATGAAATGGAAGCTGGCCGAGGAGAAATAGAATTAGGATTCTTAGATCCATTGAAAAGGCAGTATGAAGGACTTCTACGAGTAAAGGCAGAAGGAATACTCTCTGAATTAGAGAAAGCTGATGCAGATGACTGGTGAGAACTTTGTGAAAAGTTTTATAAAGTATTGAAAGATTTTTCTAGACATATGCGGGGGTTGCAGAGCCTGGTCAAAGAAATGGAGTTAAATATCTATTTCGACTTGATGCGCAGGACTTAAGACCTATGGATAGACTCTGAAGGCAGAGTCAGTAAGATATCCTGTCCCTTAGTGGGTCCGAGGGTTCAAATCCCTTCCCCCGCATTATATTTTAGAAAAGTTTATTAATTTTTTAATCCTCTTATTTTTATGGTTTCTTTAGTATCAACTGCTTATCTGATTGGAAAAGTAATGGGTGATGGGCATTTAGAGAAAACTCTTGGTTCCTGTTATTTTATTTCTGGTGATGAAAAACAACTATTGTTATTAAAAAAGTTTATAATCCAGGAATTTGAGATTAATAAGGATAAATTTAGCCTTAAAAAATACTTTACTAAAAAAGGTATAAGCTACAAACTAAGGATTAGTTCTGTTAATTTTTGTAAATTCCTTTTTTCTCATGATGCCCCAAAAGGCAGAAAAGTTGAACAAGCTTTTTTCGTCCCTATTTGGATATTAGACCATAAGAATTTCCAAAAAGCTTTTTTACAAGGTATCCTAGAAGATGAATTAACTACTATTAAAATAGAAAAGTCTAGTCATTCAGTAGCTATACAGTTTAAAATGTCTAAAATTAAAAATCTTTATTCAGAGCATGAAGTCTTTATGATGCAAATTAAAAATCTACTCGAAAACTTTTCAATTGAATGTGGTGAACTAAGGTTTCAAGAAAATAAAGAAGACCTCTCTAAATTTAGATTTTATTTCCATATACAACGCAATAAAAGAAATTTAATTAGATTTAAAGAAAATATAGGTTTCTGTTTAAATATTCAAAAATCGCAGGAACTGGAAAAAACTTATCAAATATTAAAGAAGACCTTACGACCAGAAGTTAATAAAACAGAAATCTTGATATTTAGGCAGAGTGGGTTAAGTATTAGACAAATAGCCTCTAAAACAAATATTAGTTCCACCCATGTCCATAGAATTCTTCAAAAATTTAACTAATTAATTATCATTTCAATCCAAAGAAAGAAGATTTTTTTTGCACAACTGGTTCTGCAGGTGCTAACCAATGAAAATTATTGTGTACTTTTTTCTTGAGATCATCTAATTGTGCCTGAATATCTTTTACACGATCTGAAGCTGCACCTTGCCGTGAAGCATTAATTTCATTTCGTAAATGGTCAAATAAAGGGACTATTCTTTGCAAGTCTTCTTTGAGTTCTTGAATTGGATCCTTTGGCATGCTTTATTAGGAGTATTTGTGCTTTTTAAAATTTTAGATACTGTTGTAGTTGATAAAGCTAAACTAACCCTTAATAAAGAAATTAAAGCCTCAGCCGCGATTTGAACGCGGGACCTCTTGCTCTTCGGACCAACTTACCAAGCAACTTAGCGAATTTCTTCTGTGCTATACCAGGCTAAGCCACTGAGGCATTAATTTTCTTTAGATGCCTAGGATTTGAGAATCCTATCATTAACATCCACTTCTTTAGTTGCTCATGTCCATAAACCTCTATATAAAATTTTCTGTTTGTTCTTTTTGAGGTATATATCTCAAAATATTTACTTAATAGAGCTTTTAATTGTAGAAATAAACCTTCATTTGCAATTTGTAAAGTTATTCTTGGATATGGCTTCTTGTAAATAGACCTTTTATCAAAATAGACACAACCATCAGTATCAAAAATCCCTCTAATTGTAGCATATATAAACTCTTTTTTCCCAGATATTATCTCTTTAGGAATTTTCACAAAATAAACTTTTTTTCCTTGTGGAAATTGAAAGCGCTCTTTTAACATATAGAATAATATTTTTGATTGAAAATTTACTCTAAGAGTATTTTTCTTTTTCCGGATGTATGGCTTCATCCCAAATAATTTCTTTGTAATAGGAGTAATAGTATTGTTGTAATATCCATTATCTAAATTAGCATCTCCAGTAAATTGTATTACATACTTTCCTGGTTGATAAGAATTATAGAATGCATCGCCTATAAATGCGCCTACAAACTCACAAAGCTCTCTATTAAGAGCCATATTTGGATCAAAAGAGTAATTTACTTTCCCCATTTATTCTACCATAGAACATTTATTTATAAGTTCTGCGCGCACCTCGTGCCAAGCTGTCCGCGTGTCCATGAGGTTGAATTCAAAGGATATAAGGCTTTAAATGACAAAGTAGTTTTGTCCAAGACTTGTCAAATCCCCTGAGGCTTTTTCTTATTATTTTAAAGTAAAAAAACTAAGGGCCTTCTCCAAACATGTGGCCTAGGAGTTCCATTGCAGTTCCTAATTCAGAAATAGGTGATACAGAAATATCTCCACTTGCAAATCCAGCAGTAATTTTTGTAATCATGATTCCTGCATCAATTGCGCCGCCAATATTTTCTTGTAAAGAATCTTCTACCCATTCTGGATGTTCTACTCTTCCATCTTTTTCCATAGTAGAAATTAATCCATAAATAAAATCAAAATCAATTTCTATTGTAAGATCCTGTTCTTTTTCGTAATTTATTACAGGCTTTACTTGGAAAAGATTTTCTTCTGATATAGAAAAGTCCACAATAAAAAGAGATTCATCTCCTTCATTGATTGTAATCTTTGCATCTAAAGATCCATCTTCATATTCTTCCGTTAACTCTCTTATACGGCTCATAGCTTCTGGGCTAGAACGAAGTTCTTCTAGCTCTTCTACACTAGGACCAGACTGTTCTCCTTCTTCACCAGGGAAATGACCTTCAAGAGCTGCAGTTTGAAATTCCTCTTTCACGAGTTCTTTTGGAGGAAATATTCCTAATTTCATATATGGAGTATTTATTTCTCGTTCAAATTCTTCTGCATATGCTGGCTCTTCCCAAATTTCTATACTTCCTCCTTCAAATTCGTATTCTAATTCTAATGGAGTAAGTGTTGGGAACTCTTCATCTAAACATTGAGAACTTCGTGCTAATTGCCTTGTATTCTCAACAATGCTCCAATACATAGTATGTATTGCTTCAATATTGGTTTCCCACTCTTTTGTATCTTCTGTTAATAAGCCTGCGAATATATTTTCTATAAATTCTTGATCTGTTAAGGAATATTCAATTTCTGCACGTTGTCGTAGAGCATCTTCTTTTTCTTGTACACACCAATCGCTACCTAAACTATTTTCTATTTCACTTCTCTGTTGATTTAGCTCATCAAAAGGTTCTCCCCATGTATCAAAATGTATCCAAGACTCAACTTGTCCATTGGGAAATGAAGTACAACCGCCTGAAAAAGATAATGCGCCTTTATCTTCCTGCCATGTTGATCCTTTGAAACAACCAAAGCTCATTACTACTGCACTATCATATGGAGCACATGTTGGTGCGGCACAATCTTCGTTACTTGCACAAGAAGAACATTCCTTGCCTTCTGATTCGCAATCCCACCAAATTCCATCACAGTTTGAAAAACCTTCTGTACATTGGCAGTTTCCTTTCTGTTCATCACAATACTGATTTAGACCACAACCTCCTGCACAGAGTTCTCGTGTTCCTCCACAAGTTGGATCAGATGTTTCACAGCCATCACTTCCGTCTTCATTACAATCAAAAAATGTGTCTTTACAATAACATTCTCCTCTAAATGTATCACAGCCTTGATTGTCTGCACAATCTTCATCTATTGTACATGTCTCTGCTGTAACTTTTCCTGTGACTACATTTGCATCTGTTGCCCAAATAATAAAACCAGTTATAGAAGCTTCTGTTATTTGTTTTTTATTTGCTTGAGGGATATTTTGTATTTCTTCTTGTTGTTGATTACTTTCTTCTACTATCTGGATTATTTCTTGAATACTTTCTTGTTGTATTATTTCTGTTTCTTCATTTATAGGAATTAAAAAACCACCCTCAACTAGTTGATTATAATTTTCTTCAGGAATTTCTTTACATACACCATTTGAACAAATGTCCCTTTCTCCTGCACAGTCACTTTCTAGAGTACATGATTGACCAGTTTCTAGAGGATCTTGTTCTACAAGTATATTTTCACAGAAACCACTTGTACATTCTTGATTTATGGAACATTCTTCAGCTGCAGTACAGGATTTTTTGTTTGTACAATAGCCATAGGAACAGAATTCATTTTCCGTACACTCTCCTTGCAATGTACAAAGTTTTCTACACACTCCTTCTTGTAGTGTTTCTCCTTCTGCACAGACTGCAAGCTCTTCTGTTGTTAAACAGGATCCTTCATGACAAAAACTATTTTCTGCACAAGATTGTGTTTCACATGCAGAAATATCTTGACAATCAAATAATTGATCTTCATCATTATCTAAGCCATCAATACATATTTCTTGTTTCTCCCCGCAACTTGACATATCTGTACAGGTTCCATCACCATCACAATCATAAAACCCTTCTTTACAGACACAGAGAGATCCTTCTAAAACTTGATTTTCTCCACAAAATTCTTGGCCACAAGGAACTGTTTGTTTTTGTATTCCTGCTTCTGTTTGACAAGAATATATTGTACATGGGAAAGGTTGGAGTGTTCCTTCACAAATATATGTTGTATCTGTACATGGTGTATATTGTTGTTGTTCACTGCATACAAATAAAACTTCATCATCACAAAGGCTATAACAAACTTCTTTTTGCATACCTGTAGAAATTTCATCACAAGTTTGGTAACATGCTGCATTTAAAGACGGAGCTTTACAAATGGTACAAGGATCACAGGTTTGTGCGCAATTGATATCTGCTTCTTCGAAACTCTCATATTGTGTACGACATTCTGTACATGGAGAACATTCATTAATACAATCATTGACTTCAAGGGTTTGTAAAGAATCTTCACAGGCTGTACATTCAGAGCAAAAACTTTGCTGCCTACAATTTTCATTACAAACATTACATCCAGAACTTTCACAGATTTCATTACAATATTCGCCACCACTTGTTCTATCACAAGACCAACATTCTTGACAAGAAGTTTCATAACAATCATTTCTACATTCTCCACAGCCTCCACCACAAGCATTTTGGCAGAATTTACCACAGGTTTTTGCACAATCTGGATCACTACAATCTACTACAGTATCTCCATCGTCATCTATTCCATTTTCACAATCTTCTAGACCGCCTAAAGCATAGGTACATGCACCAGCTATACATGCTTCTTCTTGTACATTACAAGTTTCTTCATTAGTATTTTGGCACCATGCATCTTGATGTTCTATAGTATTTGTTGCTAATCTTTGTTCGTAGCGACGCTCTTGTACTGTTTCCGTTTCTATAGATCCAAAATCTCCAAGAATATTCTGTAATTGGGACTTTCTTTTTTCAAAATCTTCTTTATCATTTTGTACAGGGTTTTCATTATTATAATATTTTTCACTTAAGACTTCATTTAACGCTTGCATTTTATCTTGGTTACTTGCTAATGAATCCCAAGAGGCTTCTTCATCATCAATTCTTTGCATCTGAGAGTACATTTCTTGTAGCGTTGTTGTTAATTCTGCTTCCAATTGTTCTATTGTATAATTCGGAAAACTATCTCTATTGTATTCTCCAGAATCACTTGCTCCACTAAAATCTATAGGACTATCAGATCTTGGATTTAACCATATATTCATCCACGGCCATTGACAGGAGTCTGCACATTCTGGCATGCTTACTAAAAGAGTTACTTCCATATTTTCACCTTCAAAGAACTCTAGATTCCAGCGTTCACTTTTTTCATTGCTTTGTAAAGATCCTGAAGGAAAAATATCATTCATTACTGATTCACAGTTTGCTTTATTTTGATCTACATATTGCCTTATTTCTCTCTCTGCTGCAACAACTAAAGCAGTTGTCTCTGTTGGAGAACCTGTTCCTTGAAGATATGCATTCCCAGAAGATTCAATTTCTGCTAAAGCACTATCAATATCTAGAGTCAATTCCTTTTTGTATCGTATCTGAAAATCTGTCCAATAATACAATGTTTGTTCACCATTATTATCATATATGTGAGGCCATGCATTAAAACTCATTTGTATTCGTTTTCCATCAAAAAGAATTTTTTCAAACCAAGGGACTTCTTCTTCCAATTTTGTATTTTTATCTGTTGAGCTTGACCATGCTTGCTTTGTATAGCCTTTTGGAACTCCAAAGAATTGTTCTGCTGCATCTGCAGTGATACCAGAGGGACCACGCTCTTCTTGATTAAAACCTCCCAGAATCTCATTCACTTTATTTCTCGTTAAAGAACCTTGAATAAGAAGTTCGAGATAATCTATATTTCCCATTTCATATTGTTCTGCATAAATTATTAAATTCGAAATTTCTCCATCCACAGTTTGTGCAGATACAAGAGGAATAGATAGGAGAATAAAAATACTTAGGATTAGATTTCTTTTCATATACACAGCTCTTTTTATTTTGCTAAGAGTTTCTTCTATTTAAATTTAACTAAGAAATATTATTTCTGCTTTGGCTAATTGTTTTTTGATTAAAATGTCAAGATCTATTTTTTCTAATTCTTTTTGGATTTTCTCTGGATCTGATCGTGTTGCAGGATTTTTTGGACCAAGAAGACAGCAAAGTTCAGGGCCTTTGGAGATTTCAAATGTTCCTATCTTTTTTCCATGATTCATAATTTCAATTTTATCATAGGTAAGTAAAGGACGAAGAATGGTCATTTTAATAGGCTTTGAAATTGAAACAAGATTACTTAATGTTTGACTGGATACTTGAGAAAGATTTTCTCCTGTAATGAGAAACTCTGCTTTTTCTTTTTCTGCAATCATTTCTGCTGCTCTTAACATTGCAATTTTCGTGAGAATAAAATAATATCTATGTTGGCATTTTGAAACAATTTCTTTGAAAAGATCTGCATATGGTACAAGATAAAGTTTTTTTATTCCTAATTGTTTTTGTAAATGCTTTACTTTTTCTATTTCTTGTTCATCGGTCAAGGGCATTTGATGAAAATGAATTGTTATGATTTCTAGTCTCTCTTTTAGGAGATCTATTGCTACAGGGGAATCTTGTCCACCAGATAATAATGCAATTGCTTTTTTCATAGACAAAACTGAGAAAGAAAGAGGTATATAAATTTACTTAATAATATTTTTCTTCAAAAATTCTCTTTTGTACATCCATATCAACAATCCTATTTGCCATGAATTTTGCCTGTCTTGTTGCATATTCTATGACATCATCATAACTTTCAGATTCAGAAACAGGAAGTTCTATATGTGGAATAGCCTTTTCTTTGAGATATTCTTTGATCTTTTGATCAATTTCTTTCTGCCAGTTTCTATCTACAGAACGAACACCATCCTCAATGAGACCATAAGGAGATACTGGCGTTTTGAAAAGATAATTATAAGTTTCTGCATGATGCAAAACAAAAGGCTCTAACCAAGAAGGAATGGCTTGCTCTTCATTTTTATATGCTTCTTGTGCATACACATAATTATCTACTACACTGCGGTCACACAAAACATAATCATAAGTGTCTTGATATTCCCTCTCCCATTGTGCTTGTGTAAGGATAATCCAATTTTGTGCGAGAACATTTCCATGAGAGCCTTTGAAATATGGGCAGGCGCGGGCAACTTCACGAATAATTCCAACATTTTTTCCTTTTGCTTTTAATACTCCAGCAAGAAAATAGACTAGGGTAGTCTTAAATGTTCCATGAGAACCTATGACTGCTATTTTCATTTTGTCTCCTCTTTAAAATCTGGGTGATTTTCTGGTCTTAGATAGTGATCATGGCAACGAGGTCTATATTCTATTTTTGCTCCTGCTTTGATATCCCCAGTGATAATATTCTTTTTTCCATGATAAGGGACAAGGCTCTCTTTTCTCTCTTGGCCTTTTCCTTCTACTACTAATAACTGGCTATGCACCCCTTTATTTGTACAGCCTGGTTCTTTACAAATACCATGATAAAATTCTTTACACTCATCAGCTTGTGACATTAAATATGCTGCATTTGGAAAAACACGATCGCCATAATCATTAATTAGAAAAGCTGCGTGAACAACATTTCTTCTGCTCAATAAAGTGTCTACTACCTTTTGGAGATTTTGATTAAACATATGAGCCTCATCAATTAAAACAAAAAGATCTTTTCTTCCCACGAGTTCTAGAATTCTTTCTGGTTGATCTTCTGGAATAGTAATTGCTTCAATAGTTGGGCCAGCTCTAGAAATTAATTCTGCCTTTCCTAAATCAATTCCTTCACGCTCAGAATTTTTTGGTTTGAAAGCCTTAAACCCATAATGTGTCCCATCGCGGATACGTTGGAGATCTAGAATTGCGTAGGCTGTCTTTTGCCCCCCCATCCCACCTGGGTAAATCACCAATTTTGGACCTTCATACATATTTTTGATTTAGCAGCAAAGACGCTTTATAAAAACTTATATAGATAAATATAGAAACTTTTTTATACATACAAAAGGAGTAGAATCCTATGAAACTTGTTCTGCTTGGAAAACCACTCTCTGGGAAAGGGACGCAAGCTGCATTGCTTTCAAGGGCATTAGATATCCCTGTTCTTTCTTTTGGTGCGCTTTTTCGTAGGGAAGTGGAAAAAAAGAGTGTTTTAGGGAAAAATGTAGAAGAATATATGAAAAAAGGAAAACTTGTTCCAAATAGATTTACTTTTCCTCTCCTTCAAAAATATTTGCCTAAAAAGGATTTTATTTTAGATGGCTTTCCTAGAAATCTTGCGCAAGCAAAGGCTTTGGAAAAAATGTGTTCTATTGATTTTGTTATTGATGTGCATTGTTCCAATAGGCTCATCCAAAAGAGAATTATGGCCAGAAGAAGCTGCCCAAAGTGCGGAAAGATCTATGGTTTAGATGTGCAACCCCTAACAAAAGGGATTTGTGCTTGTGGTGCTAGGCTCATACAAAGGAAAGATGATACAAAGGCTATTGTTAAGAAAAGATTAGCTGTATATACAAAACAAAGTGCTCCTTTGATTGCATACTATAAACATAAAAAAATCTATTTACAGGTTTCCGGAGAAAAAAATAGATATTCACTCGGAAAAACTATTTTAAAAAAGATTTCTTAGGATTATTGCAGCATCACCAAGCCTTGAAAAAGGAGAAAAGCGAAACTATTATATAGAAAATTTCCTATTGAATTTATTTATGGCTCAAACCATTATCCCACAAAAGGGACCATTATTTGCAAGCAAAAATGATTCCGTTGCTGAAAAAAGTTTTTTGCAAAGAGTATTTTCTCACAAAAAGATTCTTATCCTAATCTTTGTTCTTGTTATTGTAGCACTTATTTTTTATATTTTTATGACTAATTATGCTGCTCAGTTAGGAGAAAAAACTTCTTTACTTTTTGTTATTCCTTCTTTGGGCTCATCTGAGAAATAATTTTATGGATTTTTTGCTCCGTTTTTGTATTAATTGTCTCTGAAAATATTACACACACCATTTTTTTATCACTTTTTTATTTATTTTTTTAGAAGTTTATATATTTTTTGAAAGAATGATGTGCCAACTTTCTTGGTATTACCTTATGTTATATAGGGTGAGGGAAAGAGATTTATATGTATTTCTATGGGTTCTCTTATTGTCCACAAAAAAGAAAAGTTTATATATAATGTGGACAATCCCTCTATTATGGCATATGTTGATAAGATAAAATCTGGAAGAAAGATGTTCTACTATCTTGGAAAGACTATTCGCATAGGAGAAAATGAATGGAAAAAGATACGAATTAAACTTGGAGAAAAAGAGCCTACTCGGGAAGAATTAGGAAAAAAACTAAAAGAACTTAGGCTTGAAGTATACAATGTTTACAATAAGGATTATCTTGATGCCAATAAATTAGAAATTATTGATGATTTCAAAGAAGTTTTTAATAATCATCGTAAAACTATACCTAAAACAATAATAGAAAAAGAAGAGACAGATTTTCTCATTAGGTTTACTTACAATTCTAATGCTATTGAAGGAAATAGACTTACACTTAGAGATACTTATTTAATTATTAAAGAAAAACAAATCCCATCAGGTGCTCCACCAAAGGATTATAATGAGGCTATTAATGGGAGGGAAGCATTTGAATTTGTTCAAAAATATAAAGGGAAGCTTACTATTGAATTTCTTGAAAAAATAAATGAGATATTAACACAAAATACAGGAGTGACATACCCTGGAAGAGTGCGGTTTTTTTCCGTAAAAATTGAAGGGGCTGATCACATTCCTCCAGAATCTGAAAAAGTACGCCCTTTATTAAAAAAGATGATCTTATTTTATTATAAAAATAAGCGTAAAATTCATCCTTTTATCCTTGCATGCTTACTTCATGCACAATTTGTTGAAATACACCCTTTTGAGGATGGAAATGGGAGAACCGGAAGAGTGCTTATGAATTGGATTTTAATGCAAGCAGGATACCCAAAAATATTTGTTCCAGTGAAATTGAGACAGAAATACTATGAGTCAATTGATTTGCATAACAAAAAAGACTTCAAGGGTTCCTGTGAAAAAATGTTTGAAATAGTAGTTGAACAGTTTAAGCTTTGATTATTGTCCACATTATATTTATTCTTCTCCTATTTGTGGACAATAAAATTTAACTAGAGGAATAGGATGCGCGGGACAGGATTCGAACCTGCGTAAGCACTAAGCTGACAGATTTTGAGTCTGTTCCGTTTGACCGCTCCGGCACCCGCGCAATGAGATAACAGAAAAATAGATATTATTTAAACATTTCTACTTAGAAAAAAGGAATGTGGCTCTTTCCAATGGCTGCAAAAAGCAAGGATACACCATTTATTTTCTTCATGTTTTTATACAAAAAAGTTTGTATCTGTTATATCTATAACTTTATCACATATTTGGGATAGTTCTTTAATAAGATATTTATTCTTAGGATCTTGAATCCCCACTATAATCCCATCTATGTTATTTACACGCAATTTTCTTACAAAGGAATGAGCAAATTTTATTGTAGCATCTTTTTCATTATATAAACTCAGTGTGTTCAAGGAATCAAGAAAAACAAAAGAAGGTTTTTCTGTTTTCATTACTGTAGATAATGCAATGCTTAAATTTGTCAGACTTTGTTGTGTCTTTAAAAAATAACAATTTGGGATATCATACTCATTTTTTGTAACACAATCTATAAAAAAAAGTTTATTTGCATCTATTTTTCCCATATTCAAAGTATCTACAAGATTTCCATATGGTCTATTGAGGCTAATATAAGCACCATTTCTTTTTGCGAGATCCATCCAATATTTAAGAAGAAAAAGATTTACATCTTGATAATGCTGATGAGGAATAATGACAAGAACAATCGCATTCTTTGGAAGATTATCTAATTTTTTCCTCATCAATTCATACATACCTAAAAATAAGACCTCCTTCTTTATTATTTTATGCCTATCGAAACGTTTATATTTGTTTATATCTTGTTATACATGAAAATATGGTGGATGAAAAAAAAATTCTTTTACTCCTTGTATTTGTTATCGGAGCTGTTGTTTTTGTTTCCTTTAGTCCTGGACTTACAGGATATAGTATCCTTCAAGAAAAAAGCGATGAATCTGTGCTTGTAGAAAATGCTTTGCCAGGAAGCACTATAAGAGCAGAATTGAATCTTGCAACAAATACAGATAGTTTGAGCTATGGAAAACTTCTTGCAACCGGAGAAGCAAGTTCCTGGATTAGTTTTATTTCTGAAGAATATGCATTTTTTCCAGATATGCCTACAGAGATTCCCATTTATATCAGTATCCCAAAAGATATTGAAGAAGGAGAATACGAAGCAAAAATAGCAGTCCTTGCTGTTTCCAAAGATGGAGAAAAGAGCCTACTAGAAGATCAAATTATATCTTATATTTCTATTCATATTATTGTAAGCAATAAGGAAGAAAGAAATGGTTTTGCTTTGGAAAATTTTACTGTGTATACAACAGAACAAAGCGGAAATATTTATTTTCAAACAGAAATTAAGAATAAAGGAAATACTATAGAAAAGCCTGAAATTATTTTTTCTGCTTACGATACTGAAGGTATTCTTGTTCTTGAAAAAACTTTAACTCCTAGTTTCTTAGCATATGAAGAAAAGGAGTTGGTCTCTTCCTTTGCAGAGAAACTTCCTTTGGGAAAATATTATGCCAAATTGCAGATAGGAGAAGAAAGTAAGAGTGCTAGCTTTTCTATTGTTGAGGATAATAGTTTGAAAAGAAAAGGAGAGATTGTTTATTTAGAAAACAAAATAAAAAAAGATAATCTTGTTCATATAGAAGTCTATTTTAAAAATTCAGGAGAAGGAATTGAGCATGCAACACTTTCAGGAGAAATCTTCCATAATGATGAGGTTGTAGGAACATTTCAAACAGAAGCACAAAATATTCTTCCTGGAGATTATGGCATCTTCAAATATAGCTATGCAGAAGCTCTTGATGGGGCTTATAGCCTCAATGCAGAAATTCATTCTGGGAATATTGTTCTTGCAGAAAGCAATACAGAATTTTATAGTTCTAATGCCATTCGTTTAGAAAGCAATGTTGTAATTATTATTAGCCTAGTTATGTTACTCCTTTTAGTCTCTCATTTTATGCTTTCTCGGAGGAAACAATGAGTAAAGTTGTCATGTTAAGTGTAGGATTTCTCAGTTCTAGCCTTGGCTTTGCTTTTTTTGTCTATTTACGAAAGATGAAAAATAGATTGAAAAAAAGGATTTTGCGAGGGAAGTAATGAAAGCAATCTTTTATCTTTTTATTGTATTCTCTCTTGTACTTTTAGGGATTTTTTTTATTGTTTCACAGGCAGTTACTATTTTAGGTTTTTCTGGAGAAAGTTTTTTTGGTGGAGAAATATGGAGAATTCTTAGTTATCCTTTAGCACATGTGGGTATAAGCCATCTTCTTGAAAATCTTGTTGCACTTTTTATTGTTATCCTCCTTTCCTATGAATTAAATCTTAGTATGAAAGAATTTACTCTGGTCTTTTTGCTTTCTGGTATTCTTGTTGCTATCTTTAGCGGCATTCTTTTTCCTTATCTTCTTATTGTTGGATCATCTTTAGGAATTTATAGTATCTTTGGTGCGCTGGCATTAAAAGACCAAGAAATAATGCCACAATATCTTTTTCTTGGGATTTTTGGAATAATAATCTTTTTAAACGCTGCTTACACTATTTATACCAGCAATGATTATACACAGTCAGCATATCATGCTGCAGGATTTATTAGTGGTGCTGCATTAATCAGTGTTAGAAAATTGCGAAGGAAAAAGAGGATACTGCAATGAAAAAAATTCCTGTTGGAATCAAGGGTATTGATGCTCTCCTTTTAGGAGGGATACCAGAAGGGAAATCTATTCTTGTTTCTGGAAATTGCGGGGCAGGAAAAACAGTTTTTGCTTCTCATTTTATTTCTGAGGGTTTACGAAACAATGAAAATGCAGTCTATATTTCTTTAGAGCAGGAAAAAGGAAAACTCATGATTGATCTGCAAGAAATGGGGATTCATTGGCATCCTCATGAAAAAAAAGGAAAACTTAAAATTATTGGTGGAAATTTTGCTTCTCTTCGAAGGCTAAAAGAAAAGAGAAAAGCTCGTTCTACAGATCTTATCCAGGAAATTGTAGAAGTTGCCCAAGAATTAAAAGCAAAACGTGTTGCTATTGATTCTGTGAATCTTCTCCTTTCTCTTTTTGATGATGCAAGTGAACAAAGAAATTGTTTTGCACAACTTAATTATGAACTGCAAAAGCTTGGCTGTACTGTTCTTTATACTTGTGAAGTCCCAGAATATACACCAATGATTAGTTGGTTTGGATTTGAAGAATTTGTTGTTGATGGTGTTTTTATGCTCAGAAGACAATCGGATAATAAACAAACCTCGCAAAGGAGTATAGAAATTGTGAAGATGCGAGGATCTGGGCATAAAGAAGGAAGTTTTCCTCTGCGAATTAGTGATAAAGGTATGGAAGTCTTATTAAAATTTTAATTTACTGAATTTGTATTAGAGAAATTTTTTGTATATTTTGTTTTATTCTTTTTAAGTATTCATTATTTAATTTATCTTTGATTTTATTTTTGAGATCTTCGTCTAAAGAAAGCTTTTCTACTTCTTTATTCCAATCAATAGAAGGAAGTTTTGTTAAGCTACCTCTCATTGTTCGCCTAGCAGTTTTTACTTGTGCTTCAATATCCTGTGCTTGTTTTTTTCCAAACAATTTTGTTGCTTGAAATTTAGAAATAGAATTTGCGCCTACAGAAAGTAATAAGGCAACCCTGTCAGCTCTATTTTCCCAGATCCCACATTGGATATCTAATTTTGGGAATGCTATGCGTAGCTGTGCTATCCACCATGCTTGTTCTTCTGCACTTGGAATTGCTGCATGTTCAAACATTGTCCCTTTTTGTGGAATCAAACCATAAACATGAATTTTTGTAATTTGATATTTTTTTATAAAATCTTTTACTAGCTCTATATCTTCTCTTTTTTCTCCCATACCTACAATGAAAGTCATTGCACAATCTAACTCTAGTTCTTTTGCTTCCAAAAACATTTTCTCATAAGGTGCAAGTGGTTTTGATGGACAAACAATTTTATGTAATTCTGGATTAATTGTTTCTGTAGAACCTACAACTCCCTTGATATAAGGACTATATCTTTTCAGAAAAGGTTTTGCTAATGGACCAACAGAAAGCCATAGCTTCTCTTGAGTTATTTCATATGCTGCTTTAAGAAGAGATTCAATTTCTTCTGGTGTAAAAGCGCCAATTCCTCCAGTAAAAAAACCAATATCCCATCCAAGATTCTTTGCAAGAATAAATTCTGCAAGAATAGATTCTGTTGTTCTCTTTGTTTCTTGAGGATTTTTTCCATATGGTTGTGTGCTCATATAACAAAAAGTACAATCACCAATGCTACATCCCCAACTAAAGAAAATTGCACGTTCAAAAGCTATTTCCTTTCCAAAATTTTTTTCATGTATTTTATTTGCATTCTCAAAAAGAGACTTGGTTTCTGCTGTAAGTATGGGCATAAAAATTTTCTCTCCTTATAGGTTTATAAAGTTTTACTTAATGTTTTAATGGAGATTTTAAGCCTAAAAAAGGCTATTAGAAAGCTTTAAAAATAGAGGTTTAACTATACAGATTATGACAAAGTATAAAATTATCTTTGATCGAAAAGTGTGTATTGGAAGTGGTGCCTGCACCTCTGTATGTCCAGAAAACTGGGAGCTTGTAGAAAAGAATGGGGAATTTAAAGCAAAACCAAAAAAGCTTGAAATTTCTGAGGAAGAATATACAAGCAATGCAGAAGCTGCAGCAATTTGTCCTGTTGAATGTATTCAAATTGAAAAAATCAAAACCAAGAAAAGAATGATTGATGAAGATCATTCAGATGCAGATGATGAAGAAGATGATGAAGATTTAGATTAAGCTTTTTCGAATTCTTTTTGTACATTAAATGAATATCTTGAATTCTCCATAATTATTTCTTGTTTATTTCTATAAAAAAGTTTTACTAGTTTAATCTTTATTTTTGCTTCTTTTGTGTAAATAATATCTATATGTACTGCATCTGCAGGATCTTTAAAATTAGAAATGCCTACTGTACCGCCCATATACTCATTGTAGCCATATGCCCAGTGCAGGCCTTCAATCTTTTCATCCTGCAAGACATTGTTGATATAGACTGCTTTATCATTACAACCAAAACCTAACTCTGCAATATTTGCACGTGCTGGATCTTCAAAAAAATATTTTTGCATTTCTCGAGATTTTGGAGAATCTGTAATGACATCTATAATTTTATTTTGTTTTACTTCATACACAAGTAAATGATTTTCATGATACACAGGAATAAAGCCATGTGTTCTTGAACCATTTTCATCATACAAAGCAATGTATGCTTCTCCAGAAGGAAAATTAATTGCTTGACCTGATTTTGTACAGTTACCATCATCTGTAAAAGCAGTTCTTTTTTGCAAATCAAAATAAACTTCATGGCCCGTAGAGAAAGTCACTAATGCTCCTTCTGCTTCAGTTAGTTTTTTTGCGAGTATGCGTGCTTTCTTTGCAACAAGTTTATAGTCAGCATTTAGAGCAGACATGTCCATGTTTACCCCAGGCATACTTGCACAGCGAAATTGTTGTTTTTTTATTCTGATCTCTAAAGGGCCTGTTGCTGAAAATTTTGTTATTGCTAGGACAATATCTTTTTTTCCAACAGAATTAAGTTTTTTTTCTAAGTTTATTTTTTTCTTGTTTTGAATCGCTTGCTCTGGTAAAGGGGCACCATCACCGCCTGTTGGTTCAAAATAAATAATGGGTTCTACTGTACAGTGCACTTTCTTTGCTAGCTCTTCAAATGCTTTGAGCCATGCATGAGCCATATCACGCCTTTGAATAAAATCAAGATCTACTTTTTTTTCTAGTAATGGAAAGTCATTGAGAATAATTATGTTTTCTCCTTTTTGAGGGTTGAAGACATCCCCCAGGAGTTTCTGGAGATTTTGCATGATTATATAATGACCTACAGCTTATTAAAATTTGTGTATTTTAGTAAACGGTTTACTTCCTTAGAGGAGACTTCTTGAGGATAGAATTCTTCTAAACTTTTTGCTTTTTTTAGTCTCCAACGTATTGTATTTGCATTAGAGATATGAGCAAAAGTACCCTCTAAAGAATTGTAAATATCGTCAAAGGTTATTTTTCCTTTTTCATATGCTTGTTTTTGTTCTAGGATTCTTCGATCTATCTTCCTTATATTTACTTTTTTTAATATTCTATGATAGTAAAATATTCTAAAGCCTAAAAAGCTTACTCCTTCTTCTAGAGAGATTATTTTGGATTTTCCTTTATGTAAAGTTATCTTTAGATTTTCCTCTAGAAATTGATTTAGAGTTATTTTTACTTGTTCTAATCTCTTTTTATCCTTGTCTAAGATGATAAAATCATCCACGTAACGAATATAATATTCTTCTTTTAGATTATGCTTCACAAAGATATCTAACTCATGTAAGTATACATTTGCAAAAAATTGGGAGGTTAGATTTCCTAGGGGCATACCCTTTCCCTTTTGTTTACCTTGATAATTACCTATAATTATTTTGATTATGCTGAGTACTTTTTCATCTTTGATTTTCTGTTTTAGGATATTGATCAAAATCTCTTGGTCTACTGTTTCAAAGTATTGTTTGATGTCTGCTTTTAGAACGAAACACTCTAAAATATTATTTTTTGAAACTTTTCTTTTAAAAGTGTTAAACCTTTCTAATGCTTTTACTGTTCCTTTTCCTTTTCTATTTGCATAAGAATCATAGATAAATATATTTTCATATATAGGCTCTAGGATGTTACAAATGGCATGATGCACAACTCTATCACGAAATGCAGATTTAGAGATTTTTCTTGTTTTTGGATCGTGTATAATAAATGTTTCTAATGGCTTTGGGCGATATACTTGAAGCAAAAGCTCTGCTTGTAACTGAAGCAGATTCTGCTTAAGATTTTTCTCAAATTCTTTCACATAAGGCTTTTGCGTTTTTCCCTTTCTTGCTTTTTGGAATGCAAGAAGAAGATTTTCGTAGGAACAAAGCTCATGCCAGAGATTTTTGTATGTTTTCATGTTCTTTTTCCTAGCAAAGCTGAGGCTATTCCTAACAGACGCGCGTTATTGTTGTTTAGATTGTTGTTGCCATTCAGGTTGTTATTGTTATTGAACACAGACAAACGCCCCTCTGCTTTAGTCTTCTTGCTCAGAGTGCACTGCTGCTTCAGACCTTCGCTTTCGCTACCAGTTGTTGCAGCTGTATTTCATACCTTCTTTTAGGCGTAGCAAAAAGACTTGTAGCCTCAGCCAACTTTCTTTACGCACAGAGAAAGATGCTAAGACAAGAATAAGAATAAGAAATAAAAATATAAGTTTTTGGGTTATTCAGAAGGTATGCCAGATAAACATTCTTCAAGGCATGCTTCAGGAACAAATTTTTTCAAATATGCTTCAAGCATGACTTTTTTTGCAGCGCCTTCGGCGCTGGAGCTCGCTACGCTCGCCACACCACGACGTACCCCTAACAGACGCGCGACATCGCTGCCTAGATAGTCGCTGCCATCCAGGTCGCTATTGCTAATGAACACAGACAAACGCCCCATCGCTTTTTCTTGTTCTGCATCTTGTAGAGCACAATAAAGCCTAATGTTTTTTCCATGCTTGGTTTCATGTGCTTGGAGATAGGATTTTATTTCTGCTTCTGAGAGACCTAAGAAAGCTTTTAGATAAGCATGATCTTTTGCTGCATATAAGTCCAAAGAGGTATTTATTTTTCCCAAATCTGTATGCGCAAGAGCACGAACAGCAGAACCTTCAACACGAGATAATTCTACTAAAGCAGAAAAATACTCTTGAGAAACAGGTAAAGAACCATTTTTCATTTCAGACCAATTGTCTCTTAAAAAACCAGGATTTAACAAAGGATGATCTTCCAAATGATCTACATCAACCACTCTATCATCAAAGAAAATCATGCTTTTATCATCAACTTTTCCC
>JAUYPF010000031.1 GCA_030697685.1 bacterium
CAGTGGGTGAATGGCCATTATGAGGAGTATGATGAGAATAATCTCCCCATTCATAATCGTTGGGGCTATCGTACTGCTCTCCCACAAATAGAACAAGATCTTGTAAATAGAGCAACAGCTTTATACTTAGTCATGGACAATACGGGAAGTCTTCATCCAGAAGCTATAGCAGAAGATGGTTCTGTCAACCAAGAAATCCTTCAGAAGAAAATGCCTTAGTTTCTTTCATGAAGGATAACGGTAAGGAGAGGACTTGAAGCTAAATATAATTCTTTTATTCCTGTAGTCAAATGATGAGCAACAATTGCCTCTTTTTTTCCTTTTTGAACTATACGGTAAAAATCTTTATACACGAGTTCTTTTTCTAATGTATGGATCAAGTCTATTTCTTCAATATTTTTTTGTTTATACGCATGAAGAAGAGTTTCAAGCATACGTTCAAAACCATCAAAAAGAGTTTTTTCTGTAAAGAGAATTTTATTCTTGTCAAGATATTGGTTTAAGTGATATAGTTCCCTCTGTGCATGAAGAAGTAAAGTCAAGAAAGTCCAAAAACTTGTTGAGGCACTCCCAAACTTATTTGTTTTTGAAATAACTCTTCGACAAAAATTATCATATTGGTGTACTCTATGGGTAATTGCTAAATAATCTTCCTTAACAGCTGTGCCTTGTAATCGTTGTCTTGTAAAGGCGAGAAGACTTCTAGTATTATCAAATATTTTTTGAAGAAGGACATCAAACTGTTCCGAGGAAGGTTCAGTAATATTCTCAATACTGCAGCTTTTTTCCTCTGTATGTACAATTTCAAAACCAAAAATATAGTCTTTTAGAATTTTTTGTAAGAGTGTGTATTGCTTGTGATTTTGGTAGTTAATATGAACAAGATCATATCCTGATCGATACGCATTGACGATTGCAACACGAACTGCTGACTCTGTAGAGCTTGTAAGCTGTAGAGATGTCTCTTTCTTTCTTCCTTGGAAATCTTTCGAGAGAACAAGTTTTGATTCATTTTCTTCAATATCAACAGTATCTCCTTTTTGAAGTTCTTGATCCTTAATCCATTTACTAGGAAGAGAAACCATAAGCGTTGCTTCTCCTTGTTGTACAAGCTTTCTTTTCATAGTAGAAAGAATAGTATCTAGCTATATAAACTTTTCTAAAATATATATAGATTTATACTAATTTATATTCTATAATAAAAATGTTTATATATATCCCAAATGAGGGCATTTTAAGAAATAGAACAAAATGATACCAATATTCACTTTAACAACTGCAGAAGCACAATCCCTTTTTGCAGGAACAGTCGCAATAGAACAAACCCAGACTTTAGAGACTTTAATAGAGTATAAAGAGCCAAAAGGCCTACATCTTCTTTCAGAAACAATCCTTGCTTCGGAAACACAAAACTTCAATTTTGGAGCACAGAGTCCTTTATTAGAAACAGCCTTAGGAGATCTACAAGCAAATGTAGCAGGAGACTTTACTCCAGAAACATGGGGCTATACTGCATATGCACAGGATAACATAAAGGAAGGAAAAGTTCGTATAGGACTTATTCAAGATCAAGATACTCTAGGAGCATTTGTAGGTGCTTCACAGTATGCAAAATTCTTTTCTTTTGATGCAGATATTTGGTATGATGGAACAAATATCAATGGACGCGGATACACTGCTCTAGTCCTTGATCCAGTATACTTTTCTGTAGGTGGAGATCCAAGAAAACAAACCATCAATGGAAGTCTTGCTCTTGTGCGTCCACATGCTTTTGGAATGTATGGAGATCTAGCTTTGGATCTTGAAAATGAAACGCAAAGTGGGAAAGTATTTCTTGCAGACAAATCAACAATAACACGAGGCACTGCAGATTTTTTTGCACATATGCTGAATGGAACAGAAATGCGTGCAGTAACTTCAGGATATATTCTTGATTCTTGGGCACCATTTGATGCCAACAGAACAGAACGCTTTGGTGGAGCTGTACGTTGGAGTAATACTAGCGAGGTCTTAAGTGTCAAAGCGATGAGCTATGCTTGTCCAACTAAAGCCGTCTTTGTTGGGCTTGGTGTTCGTGATGTATATACAAGAAGTGGAGAAGATCATAACTTAGGGATTGATCTAGAAGTGTATACAGCTATTCCAAAGACTCCTTTAGAAACATGGGCAAGTACAGATATTGACGTAGAAACGAGACAAGCAAACCTACAACTCTACCTTGGTGGGAATTGGAGTTTGTAAGATGGCTCAAAATATAGCAGAACTTATTTGGGATTATGAGAGCAAAGTTTTTTTAGAATTCCCTTCTCGGCAACCTGTTGCAATAGAAGCAACATTAGGAAGTCCTATTTTATTACCTCTCTCTACGGGAAAAAATAGAGAGGAAGTAACCATCCAAATAGAATTAAAAGTACGAGGGGCGACAAATTCTGGAGCAAATGCATATACTAGCAGTGTTAGTAATAATGTGACAGATGAAGATGGAATTGAAGTAAATCTTTATGCTATCCAATTATATAGAATTACTCCGAGGGAACAATGATTTCAAATTCTCGTCATTACGAAAAAGTACAAGTTCTTGAAGAACATTTTAGTAGTGGCTTAAGAGCTCTAGAGGATATGATAGATCCAAAGAGATATTTAGGATTTCTTGCACAAACATGTACCGAATTAGGTTTATATGATAATTGGACATCTTCAAGTCACAGTCTTGAAATTGATTCTCACTGGTCCAGATTCTAAATCTATTTAAAGAAAATAAATACTTTTTTCTATTATGGTAAGCTACGAAATAACCCCTGCACATATAGATCGTGTGCTTGTATATATGCGCCAACAAGCAAGAGATCATGGAATAACATCCTTTGATCCTACAAATGATAGCTTTCTCGCGTATGTAAAGCATGATTGGAATGATGAAGGTCTAGGATCCTGGAATTGCCAAACAGTACAAGCCCCTTTATGCGAAGTTATGTGGAAATTAAAAATGCAAGGATTAGTAGAATTTGTAGAATCTTCATATAGATTAAAAGAAAAGATATAGAAACATTTAAAAGACATTAAAATTTCTTCAGATAATAGAAGGGGCTCGTAGCTCAGCCTGGGAGAGCACCTCGCTGAAGACGTGGTTGTCCTGGGTTCAAATCCCAGCGAGCCCACTTTATTCTTATAAGCATGAGCTTTTTATAGCTCTAGTTTTCTCCAAGGATATGCACATTCCCAAAGCGTATAGAGCTTTCTTCACAGATGTACTAAGAACGCTTCCTCGAGGAAAAAATAAGCTTGAACATGCAATGGAACTGATCTCTTGGTATAAAGGCCTAGAACAAAAATATCAATAATCTCCTCCTAAGCTAAAGAGAAATACTTCAGGATACAACACTAAACCAAAAAGAGAAATACTTTTAAACAAAAGACCCCTGAAAGAAAATATAAAATATTGAGGTGAAAGATATGGATAAAAAAGCAGCAGTGGAATTATCAATGACCACAATTATTATTATCGTTATAGGAATTACAATTCTCAGTCTAGGTTTAGTATGGATTCGTTCTGTTTTTTCTGATGTAGGCGAATTAACATCTGGTGCATTTGAACAAGGAGAAACACAAATAGCAGAAATTTTTGGTGGAACAGATCAGCCTGTTGCATTGTCTCCTTCTGAAACAAAAATGAGCCAAGGAGAAACAACAACAGCAACTCTAGCCATTAATAACTTAGGTAGCATACAAGTTTCTGGGGTCTATGCAGAAGTGGAAGCAAAAGCATTTGGTGGAGCAGCAACAGATACTTTGGTCTGTGCATTTTCTGATACACTATCTGGAAAAACAAATACCTATTCCTTAAATTCTGGAAAAGGTATATCTGGTTTAAAAGTTTTGGTAGAAGATCAAGGTTCTAATTTAGGCACCTATGCATGTGTGATAACTGTATACAATCTTCCTGATGGCACAGAAACGACAAGCTTAATCATAAATATTGAAAGCTAAAGATTATTAAACTCTCTTTTTCTTTTTTCTTTCTATGAAAACCCTCTCTTCCTTAGAAATCCAAGCAGTAGTAGCAGAACTGCAAAAATACATCAATGCACGTGTAGACCAGATCTACCAGCCTGATGCAACTGAAATAAGTATTGCACTGCATCGTTCTGATCTTGGGAGAAACTTTCTCAGAATTATTCCTGGAACAGTATTATATATCACAACAAAAAAAAGAGCATCTCCAAAAGAATCAATAAATTTCTGTCGCTTCCTAAGAAAACGCCTAGGCTCAACAAGACTCAAAGAAATTCTCCAAAAGAACAGAGAAAGAATCGTGGAATTACATTTTGAAGGCAAAGAATCTTATTTCATTCTCATTGCAGAATTCTTCTCTAAAGGAAATCTTATTCTTTGTGATAAAAATTATACAATTATTTCTGCATTCCAAGTGCAGCTATGGAAAGATAGAAAAATTAAGGCAAAACAAAAATACGAATATCCACCAGAAAGAAAAATTGATTTTAAAGATTTTGCTGAGTTTAAGTCCTATCTGGAATCAAATAAAAAAGAAAGTATAGTCAAAACAATAGCACTAGGTCTCAATATGGGAGGCGTATATGCAGAGGAGCTTTGTTTTCGTGCAAAAATAGCAAAAGAAACAAAAGATCCTCAAGAAAAAGAGCTCCAAGAACTCTTCAAACAACTGCAAATGCTTCTTTCTGAGGAACTGCATCCAAATCGAATAAATGGAGAGCCTTATCCAATCCATATGCATGAACGAGGAGATGGAGAAGCTATAGAATCCTACAATAAAGCCCTGGATGAGTATTATGCACCATTCATGAATGCAGCAGAAGATGAAGAACAAGAAGAAGAAACAGAAAAGAAGAAAAATAAATGGGAAGACATGATCAGAGAACAAGAGAAACAGAAAATTCAGGTAGAAAAGGCAATTGAAGAGAATAGAATAAAAGCTGAGTGGATATACAATAATTATATGGAAGCAAAAGAAATATTAGATTTGTTTAAACAAAAAAACTTTACAGAGCTAAAAAAGAAAGGAGTGGAGATTGAAGGAAAGAACCTTCTCATAGAAATCCAATGAATATTTTTACAGAAAGATACAAAGAAATGGGGGAAGAGATCGAGTTTGTGAAGCTACGAAAAGCCATTCGTGTGAATACAAAAAAGATTTCTCCAGAGAAACTCCAAGTGCGCTTAGAAAAGAAGCATGTAGAAATGGAAAGAATTCCTTTTGTCAAGAATGGCTTTTGGGTGAAAGCAAAATTTAATCTTGTTAGTACACCAGAATATCTTTTAGGTTTATTTTATTTTCAAGAAGCAGCAGCACAAATTCCTGTAGAAGTGCTCAATCCAATAGCATTAACTTTAGATTGTTGCGCAGCACCTGGAGGAAAAACTACACAGATTGCAGAGTACGCTCCTGTTATTGCAGTAGAAAGTGATAAAGAGCGTTTTGTTATATTAGAAAATAATATGGAACGTTTAGGACTAAGAAATTGCATAGCATATCTCATGGATTTGCGTGATGTTGACAAAAAATTTTCTTCTATCCTTCTTGATGCCCCTTGTTCAGGAAATTATATGCTGGAAGATAATTGGATGCAAAAGAATTCTCTCAAAAGAATACAAGAACGTGCAGAAAAACAAAAAGAATTGCTTGCACATGCTCTAAGCTTATTAGAAAAAGATGGAACACTTGTATATTCTACCTGTTCTATTGAACCAGAAGAAAATGAATTTGTAATTCAGTTTGCTTTAGATCATTTTCCAGTAAAAGTAGAAAAAATAAATTGTATTGGCGATCCAGGTCTCACAAAAATATTTGAAAGAAAATTAGACCCAAGCATAGCAAATTGTAGGAGATTATGGCCACATAAAACAAACACCATTGGTTTTTTCATAGCGAGGTTGAGAAAATGTTAGCAGACTTTGCAGCAAAATTTACCAAAGAAGAAATTCCTTTCAAAAAATTAGGAAATAAATTTTTTCTAGAAGACAAGAATTTAGAAAAAATAAAACTGAAGCAAAAAGAGAAATATTTCGGAATTTTCCTAGGAGAAGAGAAAGAAGATACGTTCATTCCCTCGTTTGTTTTTTTAGAATGGCTTGCAGAAAGATCAGAAGAGAAAGTATTTGTGAAAGATATTGGAGAGATAGATTTTCTCTATGGAAAAACTCTACGTTCACGTCATATAGACCATGTAGAAGGAGAAACTAAAATAGGCTTCCTAAAATTAGTTCAAAATATCCATGGAGAAAATCTTGGTTATGGAAAGATTATAGGCGATTTCACAAAAACAGAACAAGTTATCAAGCCAAAATTGGACCGTGGGCTCTTCTTAAAAAGAGAGAAAAAGTTAAAAAGAGAAGAAGAAAAAGCCTAAATATGTATAAAGTACAAAGAGTCACTCCAGGAAATCTAAATGCCCTTCTTCAAATAGCTGATGACAATGCTTTTAAAATAAGAGAAATACAAGATCAAGTGTTTAGAAAAAAAGGCATGCATTACATTGTAGGAAACAAAGAAGAAATTATAGGCTCTGCATACTGGATACAAGACCCTGAAAGAGAATATTGGATTCGTTTAAAAGAAATAAGAATTAATGCAAAACCAGAAAATGAAGAAAGAATATTAGAAGGGCTCATAACAGCAAGTGAACACAGTTTTCGAATGGCTTATCAAAATAGTTTTAATAGAGAAGGTATAAATGCACGAGTCCTAGGAGCAGTTTTTGAAATAAAAGACCCAAGTATTAAACGAATAGCAACATATAGAAGATTAGGATATACACTTATAGATGATGATCCCATAGAAATCTGGCAGAAAGATTTTCCAAGAGAAAAAATTGATGCAATGCCACAAACAAACAGATATCGTTCTTAACACGAAATATTTATAAGAAAAGGAACATATTTCCTTAGAGATGGTTTTACGACTATTCAACACATTAACAAGAAAAAAGGAAACATTTTCTCCAATTAAAAAGAATGAAGTGGGACTTTACGGATGTGGTCCTACGGTATATCACTATGCTCATTTAGGGAATATGCGAACATACATATTTATTGATATTCTAAAAAGAACTCTCACATTTAATAGCTACAAAGTAAAACATATAATGAATATAACTGATGTGGGCCATTTAGTTTCTGATGCTGATGATGGCGAAGATAAAATGCTTAAGGGAGCAAAAAGAGAAAAGAAGACTGTTTGGCAAGTTGCAGAATTTTATACTGAAGCAGTAAAGAAAGATATGGGTAAATTGAATATTATTTCTCCAAATATTTGGTGTAAAGCAACAGATCATATTAAAGAGCAATTGGCAATGATTGAGAAATTAGAAAAAAAAGGTTTTACATATACAGCTGGTGGCAATGTCTATTTTAATACATCAAAATTCAAAGAGTATGGGAGACTCGCAAAACTAAATCTAAAAGCAGAAAAACAAGCACGAGTAGAAAAAGATCCAAATAAAAAAAATCCTCATGACTTTGTTCTTTGGTTTACTAAATCAAAGTTTGACGATCAAGAAATGAAATGGGATTCAAAATATGGGAAAGGTTTTCCTGGATGGCACATAGAGTGTTCTGCAATGGCAACAAAATACCTTGGTGAACATTTTGATATTCATTGTGGGGCAATAGATCTCATTCCAACTCATCATACCAACGAAATTGCACAGTCTGAAGCTGCTCTCAGTGTAAGCCCTTGGGTACACTATTGGATGCATGGAGAATTTCTTGTTCTAAGTGAAGGAAATAAAATGTCAAAGTCTAGCGGTGAATTTCTCACCTTACA
Source organism: bacterium (assembly GCA_030697685.1). Lineage (GTDB taxonomy): Archaea > Nanobdellota > Nanobdellia > SCGC-AAA011-G17 > GW2011-AR17 > JAGVZZ01. Next base: position 7,802 of record JAUYPF010000031.1, read on the forward strand.
AGTTGTCATAGACAAAGGTTACGATCCTCTTGCATACAGATATTTCTGCTTAGGAACGCATTACAGAAAACCTTTGATGTTCTCCTGGGAAGCAATGGACTCAGCACAAAATGCATTAAAAAAACTGCAGAATAAAGTTCTTGAACTATTAGAAAAACCAAATGAAGGAAAAGAATCTACAGAAAAATACATAGAAAACTTTCAAGGAGCAATTAACGATGATCTCAACATGCCTCAAGCTTTAGCAGTGATCTGGGAAATGCTCAAAGATGAAGAGGTAAATAATAAAAATAAATACAAAACTCTTTTAGAATTCGATCGTGTGCTTGGATTACAACTAGATACAATAAAGAAACTTAACATTCCTGATGAAGTACAAATTCTCATGGAAAAAAGAGAACATGCACGTCTCAAAAAAAATTGGAAAGAAGCAGACCAAATTAGAGAAAAGTTAAAATCTTTGGGTTATAGTATAGAAGATACTCCTTCTGGTCCTGTGGTGAAGAAAGTATAAATATTTCTATTTAAAGTAAATTAAGAAATGAGACAACTGTCAAACTTGATTTCAACAAAATAAAAAAAGTATGAAAGTTATCCTAAATGAGTTGATGTTTCAGAAAGGTCTCGATGGGGTTCAAATTGCAAAAGAGTTAAATATTCACTCTTCAACAGTATATAGATGGCTAGAAAAAACTCAAATTAGGAAGCCAAAAATGAGGATTAGAACATGGAAACAAAAACTCTTTCCCAGTTAAAGGAAGAATATAAAAACTGTAATCGTTGTCCTGAACTCTGTAAAAGTAGAATACAGGTTGTTTTTGGATCAGGTAATCCCCAGGCAGATATACTCCTATTAGGAGAGGCTCCAGGATTAACAGAAGCAAAAGAAGGCATTCCCTTCTGTGGTGCATCCGGCCAAGTACTCAATCAACTTCTAGAATCAGCAGGTCTTTCACGAGAAGATATTTTCATAACAAATACAATTCTTTGTAGACCAGAAAAGAATAGGAATCCAGAAAAAGGAGAAATAGAAAACTGCAGAGAACGTTTAGATGCCTTATTAAAAATCATGCAACCAAAAGTGATCGTAACAATTGGGAACTTCGCAACAGAAAGAATAATTAAAAAGAAAGGAATAACAACTATTCACGGAAAAGTCTTTCCTACAGTCATACAAGGAATACAAGTAGACGTTGTTCCTGTCATTCATCCTGCAAATCTCTTATATAATGGAAGAAACCCACAGCTCTTGGAAAGCATGAAAAAAGACTTTGAAGTAATTGCCTCTTTAGTACAAGCAGAAAACAACAGAAAAATCTAAAAAATTCTAAATTCTTCTTCCAGAAAAAATATTTGCCATTTTTCCAGACATATCCTCATAAGGAATAACTCTGCAACCACCAGAAGTTTTATCAGATGCAGCTTTTTGTTCTACAGGCGCAACGACGCTTGCCGCTTCTGCTGTCTTTGGTTGGTAGCTTTTGCCTTCACGATGTGCAATGAGTTGCTCAAGAGCCTCAACAAGCTTTTTGAGATTTTCAATTCTCTCATTTTCGGTATCAAAACTAATATTCACCTGCATCTTTTATAAACAAACTATTTTACTTAAAAAGCTTTTTGCTCATAGAGTATGTATATTTTTTAAGATATATTTTATTTTTTGAGAATACAATACTCCTGAGTAATCTTTATAAACCATCAACTATGGTGAACAGCCATGAGCGACGAATTTCCCATTAAAGTAATTCATGAGAGAAACATCTGTATTGGCTGTTGCGCCTGCGAATCTATTGCTCCAAAATTTTGGGTAATGAACAAAGATAATAAAGCTGATCTCATTGCTGCAAAAAAGATTGAAGGCCAAGATGAAATATATGAGCTAGAAGTAAAAGAAATGGAAGGAAATATGGAAGCTGCAGAATCATGCCCTGTAAACTGCATTCATATAGAAGAAAAAGGACAAAGAAAAATTTAATTTTTATAACGGAGGAATAAAAATGATAACAATAAATGAAAAAGCACCAGAATTCAAAGAAAAGGCATACATAAACGACGAAATTAAAACAATCAGCTTAAGCGATTACAAAGGAAAATGGCTCGTTCTATTTTTCTACCCTGCAGATTTTACTTTTATCTGTCCAACAGAACTAGGTGAACTTGCAGATCATTACACAGAGATTAAGAAGTTAGGCGCGGAAATAATTTCTGTATCTACAGACACACATTTTGTCCACAAAGCATGGCATGATAATTCTCCAACAATTAAGAAAGTAAAATTTCCCATGCTTGCAGACCCAACAGGAAATGTTTGTCGTGCATATGGAACTTACATTGATGGAGAAGGAATTTCTTTGCGAGGAACATTCTTGATTGATCCAAAAGGAATTCTAAAAGCATATGAGCTCCATGATAACTCTATTGGAAGATCCTGTAAAGAATTAGTACGAAAAATCCACGCGGCAAAATTCGTTGCAGAACACGGTGGCGAAGTCTGTCCTGTCAATTGGGAACCAGGGTCAAAAACATTAAAACCAAGCTTAGAGCTTGTAGGAAAAATTTAAAATGACATACGAAGCAAAAAACTATGAAGCATTACTTGGAACACAAGGCATGAGTGATACACTTTTGAAGAATCACTTTACTTTATACCAAGGCTACGTCACAAACACCAACAAACTCATTGACACAATGATGACTATGGTTAAAGAAGGAAAAACAGCTTCCCCAGAATTTGCAGAACTCAAAAGAAGGTTTGGCTGGGAATGGAATGGCATGAGAATGCATGAAATCTACTTTGGCAATATGAAAAAAGATGGAGTCCCATTAAAGGAAGGAGAGTTAAAAAAAGGCCTTACATATATTTATGGTTCTTTTGAAAACTGGGAAAAAGCATTCAAAGCAGTGGGTACCATGCGAGGAATCGGCTGGGTAGTCTTAGCATATGATTCTGAAAAAAAGGAATTATTCAATCTTTGGATAAACGAACACGATGTTGGTCATCTCGCTGGAACCATCCCATTATTAATCATGGATGTCTTTGAACATGCTTACATGGTAGATTATGGATTGAAAAAAGCAGATTACATTGAGACATTTTTTAAAAATATTGATTGGTCTGTTGTAGAAAAGAGATTTAATCAGTAATTATTTTCTTATTCTTGAAAAGATGCTGAGAATAAACTTGATCCAACAAGATGTATATGTGACTTTTCCTCTGAAAGCAAATAAAAGCTATTCCCCTCTGGAAAATCTGGATATTCTAAATAAATATTTTTATTTTCTTTTATTGGAGAAAAAAAAGCAAGTGCAGCTTCTACATTCATTTTTTTAAGTGAATCTAAATCAGGAGAATCAAGAATGGCTTCAAGTTTGGAAAGTCTTTCTTCTGGTGGAATTTGCAGAGTAATAACAGCAATTTCTGATGCATATGCCAATTCTTGATCCTTTTTAGGATTTCCAGTAGAAACCTTTTCTGCATAAGGAAGAAGTACATTCTGAGAGAGATTTGCTTCTAAAAGAGAAGAACTCAGAATAATTGATGGAGGATATACTTTTGCAAAAACATCTTTAAACTTTTTTTTTGAAAGATACTCTGCGCTTTCAAAACGGCTTTGAAGATAAGCAATACGGTCATTATAATCCTTACTTTGTGTGGATTTCTTTTGTACATATAAAGTTTCAAGTTCCATGCGAATGGCATTTCTTTCTTTTTCAAGAAGATTCTTTCCAAAATCTTTCGTATGTTCTATTTCATGTGCAACAAGAGAAGAAATTAAAAAAGAATGATTAGAATCATTTTTTACATGGATAATCATCTCTGGCTGGTAGGTTATAGCTAAAACATTCTGTAAAGGTTTTCTAAAAGCACAATTAAGAATAAAAGGATTAAAAATAAAATAAATATCCAACTGAGAAAATTCCTCTTTCAATTTCTTTGGAAAACCTTCAAGAATTGGAGAGAAATATGGAGAACTGCTATGTATCACAAAAGGAAGGGAAGATCTGGCAACATAATCTTCTAAAGTAAATGTTATTTGTTTATCAAGAGTATAGACATGAGAATGCAATCCTAAAAACAACTCTAATTTTTCTTCTATTTTCATTCTTTGTATTATTTCTAGACTTGCTTCTCTAGAATCAGAACAATTTTTTGTAAAAGAAATAATATGCAAAAGTCCAGCATTACTATAATGAGAAATCTCTTTTGAAGAAGGAGGAGAAAAAGGAATAAATGAGGAAGAAACATCCTCTATAGGGCCAATACTTGCTTGAAGAGAAACTGTTTCATAAGAAGATTGTAAGAAACAAGGAAGAAGCAATGCAAAAGGATAAGGTCGAAGCCGCATTCTAAAAACTAAGAAGGAATTCTTCTATTTAAACATTAGCACAAAAAAATCTCTAGTTTTCTATTGCTGTTTGAGCAAATATTTCTTCTTTCCATGCTTTTTGTACTGCTTCAGAAACTTTAAGTGCAACATCTTTATTCAACGGACTAGGAATAATCTCCTCAGCTTTAGGTTCTGGGATCATAGCAGCAATTGCTTCAGCTGCAGCAATTTTCATATTTTCTGTAATCTTTGTTGCACGCACATCTAATGCACCTCGAAAAATCCCTGGGAATACGAGTACATTATTCACTTGATTTGGAAAATCACTTCGTCCTGTTGCAACAATGAGTGCTCCTGCATCCTTTGCATCCTTTGGAAGAATTTCTGGATCTGGATTTGCCATTGCAAAAATAATAGGGTCTTTTGCCATTGACTTAACCATTATTTTCGTAACAAGATCTTTTTTAGATACACCAATAAATACATCTGCTCCGCGCAATGCATCTTCAAGATTTCCTTTTTTTCGTGCAAGATTTGTTTTCTGAGAAAGCTCTTGTTTTTCTGGAGCATGAGAAAAATCTTCTCTGCCAAAATAAATCATTCCTTTACTATCACAGATAATAAAATGCAATCCTTTTGCTCCATAGGATAAAAGCAGCCTTGTAATTGCAACACCGGCAGCTCCTGCACCATTCACCACAAATTTCACTTCAGAAATATCTCTTTTCTTTACTTTGAGTGCATTAATCATTCCTGCAAGCACAACTACGGCAGTTCCATGTTGGTCATCATGCATCACTGGTATACCTATGTCTTGTAAAGCATTTTCAATGACAAAACATTCTGGTGCTTTAATATCCTCAAGATTAATGCCTCCAAAGACAGGAGCAATATTTTTAATAGTAGCAATAGTCAAACGCACATCCTGAGAAGCAAGACAAATAGGAAAGGCATCAATCCCAGCAAACTCTTTGAAAAGAATTGCTTTTCCTTCCATCACAGGCAGTCCTGCAGCACTTCCGATATTTCCTAATCCAAGAACTGCACTTCCATCAGTAATAACAGCAACACAATTTCCTTTAATAGTATGTGTATAGAGTTTTTCTTTATCCTCTAAAATTGCTTCACAGACTCCTGCAACCCCTGGTGTATAAGCCAGAGAAAGATCTTTTTTATCAAAGAGCGGGACTTTGGATGTTATAGCAAGTTTTCCCTGATAGTGCTTATGAAGAGACACTGATTCTTTTTTATAATCCATTCTCGCTTTTCAGAAATAAGGCTTTATTAACTTTATTAAATTAAGATAATTGCACAACCATCAGAGAAAAGGTATATTCCTCCTTTTTAATTAATTCCTCAAGAAATAATAACTCAATAAGCGAACACCAGCTCCAGTCGCACCTTTCTGCAAATAATCTTTCCCTTCAAGAAGAAACGCAGGTCCAGCAATGTCAATATGCGCCCATTTCTGCTGTGTCACAAAGTTCTGCAAAAATACTGCTGCAGTAATAGTCCCTGCACCATAACCAGTTGCTGCAGTATTTTTTAAATCACTAATAGTTCCTTTCATACTATCTTTATATTCTTCCAATAAAGGCAAAGGCCACACTCTGTCATAACTTACATCCCCTGCTTTCTGCAATGCATCCTGCAATTCTTTGTTTGTAGACACAATACCAGAAATACTTGAGCCAAGAGCAACCACACATGCCCCTGTAAGTGTCGCCAAATCAATGATCACATCAGGTTTATACTTTTCTTCCACATACGCAAGTGCATCTGCAAGAATCAATCTTCCTTCAGCATCAGTATTAGTAACTTCAATACTTTTTTTATTATACGCAATAAGAATATCTCCAGGCTTGTACGCACTGCCACTGATAGCATTCTCGCACACTGGCGCAACTCCAATAATTTTTTTCTTCAACCCTAACGCAGCCGCAGCTTTAATCATAGCCATTACTGCTGCAGCGCCACCCATATCACATTTCATGGTTTCCATGGAACCTGTAGGCTTAATGTTATATCCTCCAGTATCAAAAGTAATCCCTTTTCCAACTATTGCAGTAACAGGCCCTTCTTCACTGCCATGATATTCTAAGATCAATAATTTTGGCGGATGTTCACTTCCTTTGCTAACCCCTAGTATTGCCCCAAAACCTTTTTCCTCTAAATCTTTTTTATCTAAAACACGAAGTTTAATATTTTTATTTTCTGCAATTTCTTCTGCAACTTTTTCCATATATGCAGGTGTCATCAGCATCGGAGGTTCATTCACAAGATCTTTTGCAAAGTTTGTACACTCAGCAATTATTTTACCTTCTTCAAAACCTTTCAAGAAATTATCTTTATCCTTTATCCAAGTAAGAGTCACTGTTTGAATGTCTTTTTCTGGATTTTCTGGAACAATACTCATATATTTCTTAAAAGAATAATTACTCAAATACAATCCTTCTGCACTTGCCCGTCCCAATTCTTCAGGAGAAAATCTTCCTGTATTTTCAATAAGAGAAAGAATATTCATAGAAAATGATTCAAATTTGTATATTTTTGTATAGCTCACTGCCTTACTCATCAATCGTCTTACTCGCTCAAGACTCATCTCATCTTTAGAGCCTAATGCTAATACAAGAACTCTTCGATATCCAAGCCCAGCAAATTTGGTAGGATACACTTCTCCATATGTTTTCTTAAACACTCCTAATCCAAGGGCTTCTTGCAGTTCTTTTGCAAAGAGAGTATTCAAAAATTCATAACTCATATCCTCATCTTCTTGAAAAATTCCTAGAACAAGAAGATCTTTGCTCGTATCAATAATATCCGTTACACTGACTTTCATTTTAGGAATACCTCTCGAAATGTATTCTTTCAGGTGCAACACCTCTCTTTAATAAATATTCCTGTGTTTCTAACACCATTTCCTTCAATCCACATATATAAAAATCCTTATTCTGTAAGTCTTCTCCAAGGTGTTTTTGCACTCTTCCAGAATATCCTTCCCATGTTTCTTGACTGAGTGTAGGGCAATAGCTAAAATGGCTAAAATTTTTTTCTAATGCTTGAAATTCTTCATGATAAAACAAGTCCTCTTTCTTTCTCACACCAAAAATTAATCTAAAATTCTTTTGTGACTTAGGAAGATATTCCTTAAGCATACTATAAAAGGGAGTAACTCCTGTTCCAACCCCAATAAACCAGGCTTCTTTTTCTGTATCTTTAAAAGTAAATTGCCCAAAAGGACCTCTCATCGTGAGATATTCTCCAATGTTAAGTAGTTTAAATGCTTCAGAGGCAAAGCCGCCATCAATAATTTTTATACACAAATCCAATTTTCCTTTTTGTGATGGTGAATTTAATATTGAATAGGATTTAAATTTGTATACATTCTCATAAAAGAGTCGAAGCATAATAAATTGTCCTGCTTGGAAATCAAATGTTTCTGGTATAGAAAAAGAAAGTTCTATCACATCTTTTGTCAAATATTTTTTTGAAATAACTTCAGCTTCAAATTCTTGTATTGCCATAAGCTAATTTTAAAATTAAAGCTTTTTAAAGTTTACTCAGTTGCTTTTTTTGGAAATTCTTGATTTTACTGTAACATTTGCTACTGCCACGTAAGGAGGTTCACAAAAATTGGAATCATTGGTAAAATTTTTACAAAAGCATTTGCACACATAAAGTTAAATTTATATACTTAAATAAAATTTTTCTAAAATATGTTATCAAGAAGAATGGTTTTAGAGGCAATACTAAGCTATGCACTGATTCCTGGGCAAGCATCCAATTCTTCTTTTCAACTTCCAGATCTTAAAGGATTTACAGAAGAAGGAAAAGCAACACGACTTTCTTTTTACTATGGGAAGCCTTTACTGATTCATGTTTGGGCTGCATACTGCCCTCATTGTATTGCAGATATGCCTAAATTAAATACCTTGGAACAAGAGATTGCTCTTCTAGGATTGTATGATATGGCTAGAAAAGATCTTGAAGAATCAAAAATAGAGATAGGCAAAATAAAAACAGAACAAAAACATACTGCTCCAAATATACTCCTTCCACAAACATCTCTTTTCCAACTCAGTGATGCATATAAGACACAAACAAAAGAAGAATTTTATGTACCAACATATTTTCTCTTAGAACGTTCTGGAATCTGTGTACATACACAAAATGGAGCTCTAACGAAGGAATATCTTAAACTATTACAAAGAAAAATTACACAACTACAAAAGTGAAATAACTTCTTCAACATGTTTAGAAACTTTTACATTTCCAAAAGCTTTCAAAACTTTCCCTTTCTCATCAATCACATACGTAGTCCGAAAGATACCCATATATTTCTTTCCATACATACTTTTTTCTCCCCATGCTTTATATTGTTGAATAACTTTTTTCTCAGGATCAGAAAGAAGAGTAAAAGGCAAGCCAAATTTCTTTGCAAACTTTCCATGTGAAGCTTCAGAATCAGCACTAATGCCTAAGATAACAGCTTTTTTCTTTGTAACCACTTGAATACTATCTCGAAAATCACAGGCTTCCTGTGTACAGCCAGGAGTATCATCTCTTGGATAAAAATAGAGAATAACTTTTTTCCCTTTATATTGCAAAAGAGAATGTTCTTTTCCATTTGCGTCTTTCAAAGTAAAATTTGGTGCTTGTGTTCCTTCTTGTAACATAAAAAAGAAAAAGAAAAGGATATTTATAACTCTTACGCAAAAATTTAAAAAGATGGAGAAAATAATCAAGAAAATGCAACAAGAAGGAAATGTAGTATATCTGTACGGTACACAAAAAAAAAGTTTAGAAAGTTATTTTGCACGTTCAGGAATGTTTTATACATGGTCAAAAATAAATAGAACAGAAGAAGAATGGGCAAAAAGAGGAGTGTTTCTCTTCAAAAGAAAAGTTCTTGGCTTTTGTGGATGGGAAACAACAAAATCTCTTGATGAACTAGCAGATATTCTTGAAGAATTATACATAGCAGAAAATATTGAAGAAGCAAACGATAAAATAATCCCCAAATTATATGGAAAAGCTTTGCTTTATACTGGCTCATGGGGAATAAAATTCGAATACATTCCAGAGAAAGATCAATGTAAAATAAGAAAGTATTTACATTCTAATTAAGCAAAGAATCCTAAAACAAACAAAACAAAATTCTCTAAAACTCGCGCAAACGTCAAAATCAATTTTCTTTCGTTACCAATAGGTCGCACAAGAATACTTGTTGCATGATTTCTATTCGCAAATAAAACATCAGTAAAATGAAAATCTCCAATAACAGCAATATCCTGTGCTGCAACTTTATATCTCCTAGAAATTTCTTGAAATAATTCTTTAGATGGTTTTTTATATTTACTCAAATAGACTTCACAGGCTAAAGTTTTCTCCAGAATAGACTTTCTTTTATGGATGCTAAAGCTATTCGAATAACATACACAAGGATATTTTTTATGTGTTTTTTTAAACCATCGGATAATATCTTTTCTGCTCCTTGTAGTTTCAGAATAAAAAAGAGTATTATCAATATCAAAAATCAAAAGTTTCTTCCCTTTGAGAATCTTAGGATCAATCTTTGTGACATCCTGAAAAATGTAATTGGGATAAATATCCATACAAGATAAATATATTAAGAGGTTTATATATGTTATAGTATATGAACATCCCTTTTATTCTTTGGGCAGCACTTTTTATAGAACTAATTACATATATATTCCGTTTTGGTTTTAATATCCATAGTAAAACAATACAGCAGAAATTTAAATTTCCTGTACGAGTACACCATATGTATATTGGCCTTTTTCTTGTAGTTACTGGTTTTTTCTTTCCTATTACTTTATTCTCAGATTTTATTCTAAATGGTTCTGCTATAACACTTTTAGATTTAGGTCTGACTATAACAATTTCAGATATAATACATCACTTTACAGTTTTGCCTTTATTCCACCAGAAAGTAGACTTCCCTTAATCCTTCCAGAACTCTAATTCATTAGTATGTTCATTCACATACATGCTTTCTTTCTTCTTTTGCCTTTGTTCTTTGAGCATAGCATTATATTCAGTAGTTCCTTTGCCGCTAATACCTATTTGTGGTGTAGGCTTAAGATAATCCTCAGAAGAAAAGTTTTTTCCAGAAAGTACAAGCTCATGAAATTTTGGAAAGTCAATCCATGTATACCACTTTCCATTTTTTTTAAATTTTTTCTTTGCAAACATAACAACCCTCGAAGGGATATGCTCAGAAACAATCTCATATTCAGGAAGAGACTTCACAAGATCCTGACTAAAAGTAACGATCTCTTCATGCAGAGGCATATTATTATAACTTAGTCGTTGTTGCGAAGCTCCCACAAACATATATCCTTTGACTTCAAGAAAATCAGGGTCTCCTCTATGAATCAAATCAGCATACCCTTCCAAATCACACATATTCTCATCTTTAATCAAAGTCAATCGTATACAAGTTCTCTGTTTTTTCTCTGCAAGATAATCTAAACTTTTCAATAATCGCTCCCAGTAATCAGAAAACAAAGGTACATCTACTTTTTTTAACAATTCCTTATTTGGTGCATCAACACTAATATACAATTGTGTAATAGGCTCGAGATCTCTAATCGCATCTGGATACTGTGCATTAGTTACTATAAATGTAGAAATATGCTCTTCATTAAATCGTTTTAATAATGCATTCATTTTTGGATACGTGATAGGTTCTCCAGTAAGAGATAGTGCAACATGCCTTACAGTCTTTGAAGCTTCATATGCACCTCTATGCGCCTCTGGGTTGCCACCAAAACCATCTAACAATTTTTTATGCGCGTGCAAACTTCCTTTCAATATCTCTTCAGGCTCATCTACATCCCATTCCCATTCCTTCCCCACAGGAGCTTTGTAGCCTCTCCAGCAAAAAGTACAGCGATTTGCACAGCTAATGCTTGTGGTCATCTGCATGCATTGGTTGCTCATAATTCCATAGAATTTTAATTTGTAGCAGCCACCCTCTCCTTTAATCATTTTTTTCGTCCAGCCGCAAACCTTCACCGCACTATGTTTTCCAATAACACGATATTGTTGTTTTTCTAATTCTTTCTTTGCTTCTTCAGTGAGCTGTTGCATAATAAAAATAAATATAGAAGCCATTTAAAAAGCTTTTGAGCTAAAATACAAACTCTTTTAAATTTATAAAACTCCTATTTCAATATGATACAAATAAGAAAACATGAAAGAAAAGATATTCCCTTTCATGTAAAATGGTTCAATAATTTTAAAGTAAATAAATATCTTGGTGACAAACTTGGAGAAAAAACAAGTCTAAAAAAAGAAAAAAAATGGTTTTCTAATTATGAATTAGCAAAAAACAAGAAATTCTTTACAATTTGTGATAAATCTAAACCAATAGGTTTAGTTGGAATTTCAAATATAAACCCCATTAATAAAACTGCAGATTTATTTATCGCAATAGGAGAAGATAATTATCATGGTAAAGGCATAGGAAAAGATACTATGCTCTGGATAATTGATTATGGTTTTAATACTTTAAAATTACACAAATTAAAACTAGCAGTGATTAAAAATAATATTCCTGCAGTAAGATTATATCATTCTTTAGGATTTATTTTAGAAGGCGAAATAAAAAAAGAAAATTACTACCAAGGAAGATATTATTCTCTATTACTTATGGCCATTTTTAACAAATCAAAAAAATAGAATTTATTCTTGATAATAATCAGAACCTAAAGCAAGGCAAATTTCAGCCTTCTTCAATTCTTTTCCAAGATATGCTGCATGATCAACCACCTGAAACCACCCTAATTTATGTTCTCTATCAAACTTAAAGATAGCACTATAAATATCCTGAGCTCTTCTTCCTCGAAATTCTTTTAAAATTACATGCTCTTGATTGCAAATAGCAACACCAATATCATGGCTTTCTCTATAGATTTTAATTAAAACATAACAACCTTCTTTATCAAAAATAAAATCTTTTATATCATCCCATCTAGGAACTTCATAAATTGCAAAGTCTGCTGCCACTTTTTTGTCCTTGATCCATACTGGATTCGCTTTGATAGTATGCATTTCCATAGATTTTTGCTGCATGAGAAGCTTTAAATAACTTTTGCATACCAAAATTCCTATGGATTACAAAAAGAGTATCCTAGATCTAAGCACAACCCAAGAAGAACGAATCCAAGCAGCATTCCATCTAGAGAATATTGCAGATGAAGAGTCCATTGCTGCAATAGCAAAAGCATTAGAAACAGATCCTTCTCCTATTGTTCGTCATGAATGTGCTTTTTCTTTAGGGGAAACTGCCTGCCCTGATTTAGCATCTTGGCCATTAATGAAAGCAGTAGAGCAAGATCCAAGTATCTTTGTTCGTCATGAAGCGCTATTAGCTCTTGGGACATTAGGGGATACTTCTTTTATACCATTTATTCAAAAATTTCTTCAAGACAAAGATCCAGAGATTAGAGAATCTGCAGAAATTTCCTTACAAAGACTAACCAAGTCTTTTTAATGGGCAAATTGTATTAGTTTTCTAGTCCAAACCTTTTTATATTCCTATTTGTCTAAAATCTTCATGAAATTAATCCTAGATACAACAAAATCTTTAGAAGAAAATGCTACATCTTATTTTGAAAAATCTAAAAAGGCAAAAAATAAAATAGGAGGCATTGAAAAAACAATAGAGCTTTCTAAGAAAAAAATGCATTTTGAAGAGAAAAGAAATGAAGAACAAAAAAAAGAAGAACAAAAAAAATACCTTGAGCCTCCTTCAAAAAAATGGTACATGAAATTTCGTTGGTTCACTTCAAGTGATGGTTTTCTTTGCATTGGTGGAAGAGACGCAACAACAAATGAAATGCTTATAAAAAAACATACAGAAAAAAGAGATCTCGTTTTTCACACAGACCTTGCAGGCTCTCCATTTTTTGTAATTAAAGCTGAAGGCAAAGAAATTCCTCAAACAACAAAAGAAGAAACTGCACAAGCAACAGCATCATTTTCTCGTGCATGGAATCAAAGTTTGACAACTGCAGAAGTCTATGCAATTGCTCCTGATCAAGTAAAAAAAGAATTGGGTCTTCCAAAAGGAGCATTTATGATTCACGGAAAAAGAGAATATTTCAAGCCAATTGTAAAATTGTACATTGGAATAAACAAAGAAAATTATATAGAATGTTCTCCACTTAAAAAAGAATTTCTCTTAAAACAAGAAGGAAAAAAAACAGACACTGCAAAGCAACTGCAACAAAAATTCATCGAAAAAATAAATATAAAATTTTCTGTAGATGAAATAATGCAGGCTTTGCCAGGAGACTGTTCCATAGATATACAGTAAAAAATGGTAAATTTTCTATCTTAAATTTTTCTATTTATAATAATTTAGCCAGCAAACTAAAATAATTTTTCTAAAGTGTCTAAAGTGAAAAGAATAGTTGCATTTGCCTGTGCTTTTGAAGGTAGAAATACTTGTTTCTTCTTATGAACAGAAGAAATACGAATATTATTAATAAAATGAATCTGTTGTGTTAATCCTGGACCTAAATGCACTTCTTTCTCCACAAGCTTGGCAATAAGATTTCCTAATCCAACATCTGGATGTTTTTCAAGAATGTCTATCCCAGTAGTCTCATAATATTTCCTGTGTAAAGCAATCTCTAAAAGCCTTCCACAAATAATAATACAGCTCCGAAAACATTTTGTATCATAACATTTTCTCAATTCATCTAAATCTGCTAATACTTCTTCTTTTACATCTTCTGGAATACGAGAAATATTAAATTTAAGATCTTCTTTATCTCTTATTTCTCTCAACAATTCATTCATTCTGGAGAGAATGAGCAACATAGTACGCACATCTTCTGCTTTCTTTAAGCTGTCATACAAAACAAATAATTCTAATCTTCTTTCTTTTGTCTCAATCTCACCAATACTCATCCAAAGCTGATCTTCTAAAGATTTTAAAGTACTTGCTATCTGTGTACTGTAATTCCTTGTCCGCAATCCTTTTGCATCTTTATCTGCATAATATGATCTTTTAATCAAAGTTTCCTGCAATCGTTGCAAGGATTGTTTTAATTGCCTTACTCCCATAAAATAAAAATGACCTAAAGCCTTTTAAATTTTATTGAAATCTATAAACTAATGAAAAATACCATTATTTCATATAAAAATAAACTTCTTGCAAGAAAAGTAAAGGTCTGTGATACAATTTTTTCTCGTACTCTTGGCCTAATGTTTCATTCAAAACTAAATAGTGGAGAAGCTCTTCTTCTTCTTGCAAATAAAGAAAGTATTGCACAAACAAGTATTCATACATTTTTTGTATTTTTTCCAATTGATGTTCTCTGGATAAATGAAAAAAAAGAAATTGTAGATAAAAAAACTGTTTTTCCTTTTCATCCTTTACTTTCACCAAAAGCACCTGCAAAATATGTTTTAGAAATGGGTTTTGGGCAACTTGAGAAAGTAAAGATTGGTGAAACTATCTCTTTTTAGTTCAAATTTTCAACCTTTTGCACAAAAATTATGCTACATTCAGAGACAATTGAAGAACTTGAAAGGATTTATAAATTCAGAAAGGCAACCGATATGTATATTAATCCTTCTAGGGATTTGTAATAAAAATGACAATAGAATTCTGTGCCATTGGTGGTTATTCAGAAGTGGGTATGAATATGTGTGCCCTAAAAATAAATGATGAAGTAATTATTTGTGATATGGGTTTCTATCTTCCAGAAGTTGTTCGTCTCCAAGACGAAGAAATTGTCAAAACAAACCTCACTAGAGAAGAGTTGATTCATCTCCATGTTATTCCTAATGATACAGTCATTAAAGATTGGAGATCTAAGGTAAAAGCAATTATTCTCCCGCACTGCCACTTAGACCATATTGGTGCTGTTCCTCACCTTGCAGAATCATATGACTGTCCTATTTATGGCTCTCCATATACTATTGAAGTTCTCAAAAGTGTTTTGAAAGATGAAGGGGTAAAACTCAAAAATAAACTTCGTATTCTAAACGGAAATGATTCTGTAAAGATTTCTGAAAATATTACTTTAGAATTTTTACCCATTCCTCATTCGACTCCACAAACGATGCTCGCAGCATTCCATACTCCTGAAGGAATTATTTTGTATGGGAATGATTTTAAATTAGATAATAGCCCAACATTAGGACCAAAACCAAACTACAAACGAATGAAAGAATTAGGTGAAAAAGGAGTAAAGCTTCTCATTGTTGATGCACTCTATTCCCATGAAGAAATGAAAACTCCCTCAGAACTCGTTGCAAAAGAAATGCTCAAAGATGTCATGTTGGGTATTGAAGATAAAGAGCATCTTGTTATCGTAACAACCTTTGCTTCTCATATTGCTCGTCTCAAATCTATTATTGAATTTGGAAGAAAAATGGATAGAAAAGTCATCATTCTTGGCCGTTCTATGAATAAATATATCACTGCAGCAGAGAATATTGGCCTTGTATATTTTTCAAAAGAAGCAGATATTGCAAAATATGGAGACCAGGTAAGAAAGAAACTAATAGAAGTCCAAAAGAATCCTGGAAAATATCTTGTTATTTGTACTGGTCATCAAGGAGAGCCGAGATCCATTCTTATGCGCATTGCAACAAAAGAACTTCCTTATGAATTCAGGCAAGGAGATCAAGTTATTTTTGCGTGTAAAGTCATCCCGGCTCCTATTAATATTGCAAATCGAACAGCTATGGAAGCAAAACTAAAACAAAAAGGTGTCCGTCTGTTCAAAGACATTCACACTTCTGGGCATTTAGCACGAGAGGATCATCATGATCTTATTGATTTGCTCAAGCCTAAACATATTATTCCAGCACAAGGTGATATAACCATTCTCAACCCTCTTGCAGACTTAGCAGAAGAAATGGGCTATGTTCGAGATAAAGATGTGCATGTGCT
>JAUYPF010000036.1 GCA_030697685.1 bacterium
TAATTCTGAGATTCAGTTAGTGAAGCAAATTTCTTTCCTGTTTCTGGATTCGTTCTTTGTCTTGCAAGATAATCCTTATATTCACTTCGTGAAGTAAATTTATTTTCCGTTTCTGGATTCACTCTGTGTCTTGCATGATAATCATTATATTCATTTGGTGAAGCAAATAGCTGTCCCGTTTCTGGATTCACTCTTTGTCTTGCATGATAATCCTCATATTCAGTTAGTGAAGCAAATTGTTGTCCTGTTTCTGGATTTACTCTTTGTCTTGCAAGATAACGCTCATATTCATTTTGTGAAGTAAATTTATTTCCTGTTTCTGGATTCTTTTTTAGTGTTATGCAATAATTCTTATATTCATTTTTTGAAGCAAATTTATTACCAGTTTTTGGATTAGTTCTTTGTCTTACGCAATAATCCTCATATTCATTTTTTGAAGTAAATTGTTGTCCTGTTTCTGGATTCACTCTTTCTCCTGCTCTTGTTAAGCCATATACACTAGAATAAGAAACTCCTGTCTTTTTGGCTATTTCAGTAGGGGTCAATCCATTACCATGGTCATATAATTGTATAATTTCTTCCTTTGTCTCTTCGGCTAATCCTTTTGGCATAGGAACAAAGCGCAAAATAAAAACTTATAAACCTTTCTATAAGGAGCCGTTTGAGCTATCCATATTTTGCTTCTAATACCCCTTTATACCTACTTCTAAAGGCAACCAAGACTTTATAAAGAGAAAAATATCCAAATATACTAGGAAATTAAAATGTTAGTTGAAGAATTAAATATAAATCACAATATTCTCAAGGCAGTAAAAGCGCTTGGTTATGTTGAAGCGACGCAAATTCAGGCAAAATGTATCCCTGAAATTAAAGCAGGCAAAGATGTTGTAGGACAGTCTAGTACTGGCTCTGGAAAAACAGCAGCTTTTGGCCTTCCTTTATTAGAAAAAGTAGAAAATGGAAAAGGTTTACAAGTACTTATTTTAACACCGACACGAGAGTTGTGTGTGCAAGTGAGTGAAGCAATGTCTTCTTTTAGTAAGTTTTTAGGAACAAGAATTCTTTCTATCTATGGTGGAGTAGGTATTGGACCACAAATCCATGCGATCCCAAGAGCGGAGATTGTTGTTGGAACTCCTGGAAGAATTCTCGATCATTTAGAGAGAAGGACTATAAATTTTGATAAAGTCAAAATTCTTGTTCTTGATGAAGCAGATAAAATGTTTGAAATGGGATTCATTGAAGATGTAGAAAGAATAATGAAACACATTCCAAAAGAAAGACAAACACTTTTATTTAGTGCAACATTATCCTCAAGTATTCAACAATTAGTACAAAGATATTTACGCCATCCAGTCACAGTTAAATCTGATATTCATGTGGCAAAACATCTTTTGAAGCAAAGATATTATGTTGTACGCCAACATGAAAAATTTTCTTTGTTAACAAGCTTGATAAAACTCAATCCTTCAGGTATGGCAATTGTATTTTGTGGAACACGACGTGGTGTTGACTCAGTAACAAAGAATCTTCGTGCACATGGGATCAAGGCTATGGCTATTCATGGTGGTTTGACACAAAGTAAGAGAATGTATGCTTTAGACAATTTGAAAAAAGAAAATATCAATATCCTTGTTGCGACAGATGTTGCTGCAAGAGGATTAGACATTAGAAATGTATCTCACATTTATAATTATGATGTACCAAAAACTGCAGATGAATATGTACACAGAATTGGAAGAACTGCACGAGCAGGGGCAGAAGGAGATGCAATTACACTTCTTTCTGATCATGATTTTGATAATTTTAACCATGTTCTTTCAGATAGGTCTCTAACTATTAAGAAAGAAGAGCTTCCTCAATTTGAGAAAATAGCTTTCCAAAGGCAAGAGAGAGAATTTGGCAATCAAAGACCTGGGCAAGGTGGCCGTACTGGTTTCGGAAGAGGCCCTTCTTCTGGTGGCTTTGGAAGTAGAAGGCCAAGTCCTGGTGGAAGAGGCAGAAGCGATGAACGTCGTGGGCCTAGTTTTGGTAGAAAGAAAGGCCCTGTCTTTAGTAGAAGGTAACTTTTTATACTTCTTTTATCTTATATTCCTCATGGTGAGTATTTCTCGAGCAAAAACGTATGAAAGTTCTGCAATAAGAAAATTAGAACAACAAGTATGGAAGGACAAAGACTGTACAGGCAAATATGAAAATGCTTATCTCAGCAGATTTGGATATGTCTTTGTTGCAAAAGAAAAGAATAAAATTATTGGTGCTATTCTTGCAATGAAAACAGCAAAAGAAGAAATTTATGTAGAAGATGTCATCATTCATCCAAAATGGCAAGGTCAAGGTTTAGGGAAAAGATTATATGAAACGCTTTTCGCAGCCTGTGGCAATTTTCCTATTCTTGCCTTGGTAAATAAAACCAATGAGGCTTCTATAAAATTACATAAAGAACTTGGCTTTAAAGGAGTAAAGAAAGTAAAAAATCCTTTTGGTATAGATGTGGAAGCAGAGAGTTTTCTTATGAGAAGAGAGAAAAAGGAATAAAAAACAACTTTTTAGTTGAACCTATTTGTCTCTTTCAATCTTTGTCGTCGCTTCGCTCCAGGTCTCAGTCGCCGGCATGGGCTCAACAAAAAACCAACGTTAAAAAACGAATGGTTTGGATGGCTTTTTGAGTACTTTTAATACCATTCTATAGCCCCATTTCAGGAAATAGCTTTATATACCCAAGAAAAGGAAAAAAAAGCTATGAAACTCCTGCTTATTTATCCTCCATTTTGTACACCGACAACCCTTCCGTATTCTTTAGTATCCTTAAAACATTTTCTAAAAACATATCTTGATCTAGAAGTTAATCTTCTCGATCTTAATGCAGAATTTCATAAAAGGAGATTTGCAAAATATTATCAAGCAATCAAAGAAAGTAAAACCAAAGAAGACTACGCAGAAATATTCACCAATTTTGATAAAGAATCTAGGGAGGTGTATGCAAAAAATAACAGAGCAGTGTTACAAGGAAAGGATCCAGAATATTTTCAAGAAATATTCTCACTCATTAAAACAGAAGACTATGATATGATTGCATGTAGTCTCGTATACAACAGCCAATGTTTTTACGCAACAGGAATTCTCAAAGAATTACACAAAAAAGGAATCACTTGTATTCTTGGTGGTCCTGCTGCAAAAGGAAAAGTCCTAGAATATGGAAAACTCCTCAAGGATGAGCATGAGATCTTAAAATTTTTCACAGAAAAAGGAATAAAAACAAAACAAGGAGATTTTTACGCAAGCAGCAATCCATTAGATTTCTTTGATTGTAAAGAAGAAAACTATCTTTCCAAAGAAAGAATCCTTCCTATAAAGACCTCTTCTACATGTTTCTACAAACAATGTACCTTTTGTACGCATTTTGCAAAAGTTCCATATAAGGAATATGAAATAGCTTGGCTAGAAAACACTTTAAAACAAAATTCTGCTAAATATGTTTTTCTTATTGATGATATGCTGAGTAAAGAAAGGCTGCTTGCTTTTGCAGAAATATGTAAAGCTTTGAAAGTACAATGGGCTTGTCAGCTTCGTCCTACTTCAGATCTTTTGGGAATCAGTAAAAAATTGTATGCTGGTGGTCTTCATTCAGTCTCTTGGGGTGTTGAATCTGGCTCACAAAGAATTCTTGATCTGATGAAGAAAGGGACAGATATAGAAAAAGTTCCTCAGGTATTGAAAGAAAGTCATGATACAGGAATACAAAATATTCTCTACATTATGTTTGCTTTTCCTACAGAAACAAAAGAAGAATTTATGGAAACAATAAATTTCTTAGAAAAAAATCAAGAGAACATAGATTTAGTATGCACGAGTATTTTTGGATTACAACATGGAGCAAAAGCATACGAATCTCCTGAAGAATATGGCATTATAGAAATCAAAGAAAAACAGCGAACAGTGCTTGAAGGAAGTATCACATATAAAATAAAACAAGGTATAACAAATAAGGAAGCACGAATCCTTCAAAAGAAAGTACAAAATAGAATTGATAAAATAAATAAAATCCCTAAAGTCTTCAAATGTTCAAGAGAGCAAGTGTTGTTGTACTAGAAAATGTTTAGTCAACATATTTACATTCTAACATAGAAACGAGTTTTTCTTCTTTATCAAGAGCAAACCCACATTTTCCATGAAATAATTTTGGATTTTTGTAGGTGCCAAAGAGCATATCCCACAGAGGAAGATCAGAATAATTGTAATTGTGCACATTTCTTTCATGATGGATACAATGCATTTCTGGTCTTTGAATAAAATAGCCTATCCAATGAGGGGTACGCAAATTCATATGATAAAAGTATTCACCACAAGCAGTAAACAAAAACACCCCTGCCGCAGCATCAATACTTAAACCAAAAAGAGTGTAGTTAATCAAAGCAACAAGTACAGAGTTGACGAACATTTCAATAGGATGTTTATAAAATGCAGTGAGTGTTTCTATTCATTGTGGACTATGGTGCACTTGATGAAAAACTCTCCAAATAAAAGAAAGTTTGGGGAAACAGTGTATTGTAAAAATGATACCGCTAAAGAACAAGAAAGTCATCTGGCTTGGTGTGCATACAATTTTTCGGTACTAAGCAGAGCTTATTACGAATTAGGCATTAAGCCTAATGAATGGTAGACTTCTTACACAAAGCCATCCTAAAAGAAAGTTTTATAAAGAGAGTTTAGACCAAGAAAAGCATGGCAAATATCCTATTTACAACGAGGCAAAGGGGAGAATTGTATAAAAGAAATGACAGTCATGGAAGAAACATAGCCATAGATGTCTCTGGGTATGGTGAAGAACCATTTTGCTTTCTGAGCCCCTACACCTTTGGAAAGAATATTGAGTTACCAGTGCCTGGAATGGAAAATCAAAGTGGTCATTCTGTAGAAGGGATATGGCAAGGTCTAAAATTAGTAAGTGGGAGAATTAACCCCTCGTATTTTACACGACATCCAAAAAAACGAAATGGAATTATTGAAGGGCATAAATTTGGTGAAGAAGTACTTGATCTTCTTGAAGCAAGAAGAAAGATTTACATCCCCACATATACCCGTTTCTTAGATGACTATGCTCCTCAAGAAGCATTAGATTTTATTAGAGAACAAGAAAGAGTAGGAAGACAGGTTTTTCTCTATGATACAGATGAAAATGGCGATGTTCGTGATCCAAGGCCATTAGCACATGCATCAATTTTAGCAGCGTATTTAAATATGGTAAATATAAGTAAACCCTTAGAAGCCAGAACAGTGGCAGAAAAAAGATTATCTCGCATCTTAAACAGCAGATATGATCTCTCTGACAAAATAGCCAGAGTTGAAAAACTTCTTGCAAGTCCAGAGCTTGTACAAGCATTTCAATATCGCTGTATTGATCATCCACAGGATGTAGAAGAATATACTCTTGGTCAATACTTTCTTGCCACAAAACTAGGCAGCAACTCTTTGCACGTTGCCTAAAACATTTCGTACTTGGTCTGAAAGTAAATTTTGTATAGCAAACCGAAAAGGGGTACCAGCAACATTTTTTATAAAGAGTTGTTCAGGAAAAATTTCAACTTCTAAACTGATAAAAGCATCTTTTTTGAAGTTCTGTTTTAAAAGTCTTATGTTAAAGGTATATAGAATAAGAATTGTGGGAGGAAGGACTCGAAAAGATTATAAGGAAAAGAACCTTCTAAAAATACTATGAAATACAGAATTTTAATCGAGCAAGATGAGGATGGTGTCTTCGTTGCAGAATGTCCTTCTCTTCCTGGTTGCATCTCTCAGGGGAAGACGAGAAAAGAAGCTTTGGAGAATATCAAAGATGCCATGCAAGGATACATTGACAGTCTAAAAAAACATAAAGAATCTATTCCTCCATCCATTCAAGAAGAAATGGTTGAAATCAATGCCTAAATTACCTATAAATATTTCTGGAAAAGATGCAGTAAAAGCTTTAGGAAAACTATGATATGAGATTGATCATCAAACTGGAAGTCATATGATTCTGAGAAATAAAACTCCACCTCATAGAAGATTAACAGTTTCGAATCATAATGAAATTGCAAAAGGAACCTTACTTGCAATTATAAAACAAGCTGGTTTGACAAGAGAAGAGTTTCTAAAGTTATTATAATAATATGAAAAAGTATTGTGATTTCCATGGAGTTTGTAAAAATAATGCGTATAGAGAAGTATATCCTTCAATGATGAAAGGAAAATATCCGAAAAGAGGATGGAGTTATCTCTGTAGAAGACATTATACGGGAGAACAAAAAAGATTCAATGGTAAGTTACCTTCTTGTACATTAGATGAATATGGTGGGCCAGGAAGGACTCGAACCTTCGACATACTCCGTGTAAGGGAGTCATCATCTGTGGTATCCTTAAAGATATAGCCACTAGATCACTGGCCCGTTAGAGTTTTGAATTTTCCTTCTTTTAAATAACTTTCTATAAAAAATCTAAGATCAAAGAAGAGAGAATATAAGCCCATCCATTGCAGAAAAGTATATAAAACCCTGAAAAAACAAATTTGAGATATCTCTGGAGGATACTACTCACAATGGCAGAACGAATGGCTGATAAAGTTGCAAGGATCACAAAGGATCCAAGATACATTAGAAATATTTGTACCTCTGCTCATATTCATCACGGCAAATGCATAAGTGGAAACACTCGACTCATAGTCTCTAATGGTTCTATAAAAACAGCAGAACAGATATTTACAGAAGTCGCTGCATCTGGTAAAATTTTTGATCAAACAGAAGAACATATCATTTTTACTCCAAAAAAAGACATTACTCTTTTTTCTCTCAATAAAGATTCAGGAAAATTAGAAAAAAAGAATATTCAGTATGTATGGAAGCTAAAAGGTGGAAATACTATTAAAACAACTTTAAGGAATGGCTTTGAAATAGAGACAACGCCAGAGCATAAATATATTATCTATAGGGATGGTTTTGAAGAAATCCCTGCTAATGAATTAGTTCTTGGAGATAGAGTTGTTTGTGCAAAATTAGATTTTTTCTGGAAAGAGAAAGAAGTGAATCCAAACGATTATAATATTTTTACAACAACTATAAAAAATGGAAATCAATTTCTTATTCAAACTTTAGAAAACCGCTATGAAGATCTTGCTTTTGTAGAGGTAAGTAAACTAGAATCAGGATACGAAGAAGTTGTTTATGATTTTACTATCCCTGAAAACCACAATTTTATCGCAGAAGGGATGGTTATTCATAACACCGCATTCACAGACAACCTCCTCGCTGCATCTGGGCACATGGCCTCCAAGAACGCTGGAGACTTAGAAGAAGGTATGACAACTTGGCAGCACTTAGACGAGCAAGAACGGCTCATGACAGTTGACGCTGCGAACGTTTCTATGGTGCACGAATTTGAAGGAAATGAATATCTTATCAATTTAATCGATACTCCAGGCCACATTGATTTTGGAGGAAATGTAACGAGAGCAATGCGTGCAATTGATGGAACAGTTGTTTTGATCTGTGCTGTAGAAGGAATTATGCCCCAAACAGAAACAGTAGTCAAGCAAGCTCTTCGTGAGCGTGTAAAACCTGTCCTTTTCATTAACAAAGTAGATCGTTTAGTCAAGGAATTAAAACTTTCTCCAGAAAAGATTCAAGAGAGATTTATCAAACTCATTAATGATTTTAATCAATTAGTAGAAGATATTGCAGAGAAAGAATACAAAGAGGCATGGAAAGTAAGCATTAAAGAAGGTTCTGTTGCTTTTGGTTCTGCAAGAGAAAACTGGGCTTTATCTTTCTCCTACATGCAAAAGAAGAATATTTCTTTCAAAGACATCCTCACCATTTACGAAATGGACGAAGAAAAAAAGAAAGCATGGGTATGGGATAATGCAGCCTTGCATGAAGTTATTTTAGACATGTGTATAAAGCACCACCCAGATCCAATAGTTTCACAGAAATACAGAATTCCAAAAATCTGGAGAGGTGAAATAGACTCTTCTTTTGGTCAAGATCTTTTGAACTGTAATCCTGATGGAAAGCTTGCATTTGTTATTACAAGAATTGTGATCGATCCAAAATCTGGAAAAGATATTTCCGCAGGCCGTTTATTTTCAGGAACACTCAGACCTGGAACACAAGTATATCTAAACAATGCAAAAGAAACACAAAGAATTCAAAATTTATATATTTACAATGGAATTAAACCAGAATTACTGGAATCTATTCCTGCTGGAAATGTTTGTGCAATTTCTGGTATTGTAGGTTATGCAGGGGAAACAATTACTTTAGAACCAGAACAGCCTTTCGAAGCTCTCAAGCATATTTTCGAGCCAGTTATTACAAAGGCAATTGAAGTAAAGAAAATGGCTGACCTTCCAAAGCTTGTTGAAGTCTTAAGAAAAATTAGTAGAGAAGATCCTTCTATTCAGATTGAGATTAATGAAGAAACAGGAGAGAATCTTATCTCTGGTATGGGAGAGTTGCACTTAGAAATTATTGAAAATAGAATTATTACAGAAAAAGGTGTCGAAGTAAAGACCTCCCAGCCTATTGTTGTTTATAGAGAATCTATCCTAAAGAAATCTGCTGAATTTGAAGGAAAATCTCCTAATAAGCACAACAAATTATATTTTGTCGTAGAACCTCTTGATGATGAGATTTATGCAGCAATTAAATCTGGAGAAATTTCTGAGGGTAGAGTGCGTAAGAAAGATACTATGGTTGTTGAAAAACTTCTTTCATTAGGGGTAGATACAAAAGAAGCAAAATCCTATGTGGATGTCTTCAAAGGAAATGTTCTTATTGATAATACTCGTGGTATTGTGTACATTAATGAAATCATGGGTCTTGTGATGGATGGTTTTGAAGATGTGATGAAGAAAGGTCTTCTTGCTGGGGAGCCTGGCGTGAAAATGAAAGTGCGTTTAATGGACTGTTCCTTACACGAGGATTCCATCCACAGAGGTCCTTCACAAATGTTGCCAGCAGTGCGAGAGGGAATGCGTCTCGCAATTCAAGATGCGAAGCCTATTATTTTAGAGCCATTGCAAGTCATGCAGATCGATGCACCTGTGGAATACATGGGCGAAGTTTCTAAGCTTGTGCAAAACAAGCGAGGACAACTCCTCAGTATGGACCAAGAAGGTGCAAGTATTATAGTCAAAGCAATCCTCCCAGTTGCAGAAATGATTGGCTGGGCTTCTGA
>JAUYPF010000044.1 GCA_030697685.1 bacterium
TATAACCATTCTCAACCCTCTTGCAGACTTAGCAGAAGAAATGGGCTATGTTCGAGATAAAGATGTGCATGTGCTTAAGAATGGTGATTCTATTCTTATTGAGTAAAGGAATAACTTTCTTTTTAAATACATATTACTAAACAACAGAAATCCTTATAAGTGAAAAAAACCTATATAACTAAAAAAGCAGATGAAGAGAAAACTTTTATTCTTATAGCTAGAAAAAGCAAAAAATTTATAAACTCTGGATTTTTAAATCTACCTCTATGAACAAATCCTTCTTTCCAATCCACAACAAAAAAAGTTCATTATTCCAATTTACCGAGGCATTAGTGAACACTATCATCGAGGAAAGAAGGGTTTTACCTGCCCTGATAGTGTAGTTGGCCTATCATGTGACCCTGTCACGGTCACGACCCGGGTTCGAATCCCGGTCAGGGCGTTCATGGGCCGGTAGCTCAGTTTGGTAGAGCATCTGACAGAAAAATCATGATCAAAGGGATTCGACTGTGATGAAACTTTTATCAAGCGAGAGAAATCAGGTGGTCGCGGGTTCAAATCCCGTCCGGCTCATCAAAAAAAAGAGGATGTAATGAAGGAGAGCTTGCAAAAATAAAAATGGATATAAGTGTTGATATAACTGCCCACATCCTTGTGCCAAAACATAGCAAATTGTCTATGGAAGAGGCCAATGCTTTATTGGAGAAATTAAACATTTCTATAAACCAGTTACCAAAAATTCTCAAATCTGATCCTGCTATTCGTCATCTCAATCCAGAAGTTGAAGATATAATCATAATCGAAAGAAACAGTCCAACATCTGGAAAAGCAAATTATTATAGGGTGGTTATCAATGGCTAGTACAAACCAATTACTCATAAAAAAATATTTTGAAGAACATTCTTTTATTGAATCTAGCATTGCTTCTTTTAATAAATTTATTGATATAGAATTACAAAAAACTGTTGACGAAATTGGAGATATTATCCCAACAATTCTTCCTCCAGACGTACAAGAATTCACCATAAAATTTAATAAAATTTGGATTGAAAAACCACAAATTACAGAAGCTGATGGATCAAAGAGAAATATTTTTCCAATTGAAGCACGAATGAGAAAATTAACTTATGCTGCTCCAATGTATTTAGAAGTTTCTGCTTTCATTGATGGTATTCAAAGAGAATCTTTCATTTCACAAATAGGAAAGATTCCTATAATGTTACGATCAAAATATTGTCATTTACACAAACTTTCTGAAGAAGAATTAATTGAGCATGGAGAAGATCCTACAGATCCTGGAGGATATTTTATTATCAATGGAAACGAAAGAATAATTATTACTGTAGAAGATCTTTTACCAAACAAAGTCTTCTTTCAATACAGTAAAACTGGTCCAAGCAAACATACTGCAAAAATTTTCTCACAAAGAGGGCCTTATAGTATTCCTCATGTTATTGAACAAATGAAGGATGGTATTTTCTATCTTTCTTTTACAAAATTTAAACGAATACCTCTCGTAACAGTAATCAAATCCTTAGGCTTAACAAAAGATAAAGAGATTATGGATGCAATTTGTGATGAAAAAGAATATGATGATGTCTATATCAACCTCTACAATTCTGCAGAGATTAAGAATACTGATGATGCAATTGAATTTATTGCCAAGAAAATAGGTTTAACACAACCAAGAGAAATAAAAATTGAAAAGACAACAGAACAATTAGATCATTATCTTCTTCCGCATATTGGGATTACATCTAAAGAAAGAATTAACAAAGCATATCATTTATGTAAGTTAACAAAAAAATTCCTTCAAGTTTCTATCGATAAAAAAGCAAATACAGATAAAGATCACTACAAAAATAAAAAATTAAAACTTCCAGGGGATTTGCTTGCAGATCTTTTCAGAGTAAACATGAGAGTATTAGTAAATGATATCCTCTATAACTTCCAAAGATTAGTGAAGAGAGGAAAATTTCAATCTGTAAAAATTATCATTCGAGATAAACTTCTCACTTCAAGACTAAAAAGTGCAATTGCAACAGGAGCATGGGTTGGTGGCAGAAGAGGAATAAGCCAAAATATTGCTCGAGTAAATTATCTTGATACTATGTCTCACTTAGGAAGAGTTGTATCTCTACTTTCAGCAACACAAGAAAATTTTGAAGCGAGAGAAATACACTCGACCCATTGGGGAAGATTGTGTTTGAAGAAAGATACAAATGTTCTTTTAGCTGACACATATTCTCAGAGGTCTTTAGAGTCTTTACAGAATTGTTGGAATCATCAAAAAGTTTCAACATTTGATATACAAAAAAATAATTTAAGACCTTAAGCAATTGCAAAGTATTACACTTCAAATCCTAAACTCATGAATAAGAAAGTCTATAAATTTATTTCTGAAAGTGGAAGAGAAATTGTTGCAACAGAAGATCATCCTTTTTATACAAAAAAGGGCTGGCTTGATGGAAAACATCTTTCTCTCGGGGAATATGTTGCTGTGTATCCAACACTTCAACCTTTGAAACAGCCTGAATTACCTACAAAAGAATTAGGATTCACTATTGTTGACAAAAAAGATATTATTTCTCTTGCGCCACATAGGCATAAGCATTATATGAAGGAATTACATACAAGAGAACTTTTACCTTTAACAGTAAATAATTATAAAATTGAGATTATAGCAAGGCTTTTAGGACATCTCTTCTCTGATGGTCATTGTGGGAAGTATAATTTGGAATTTTATTGTGGATCAGAAGAAGATGCAAAAACTATTGCAAGAGATATTTCTCTCTTAGGTTTTGAGGCTTCAAAAATAAGGAAGAAGCATTCTCAGATCACTTTTAACGGGAGAATAACCAATTACACTACTTATACTCTTACTAAAGGGGGAGCGTTACATACATTGCTTGTTGCCGCAGGTGCTCCTGTTGGAAAAAAAACAGATACGAAGGTTGAAGTTCCTTATTGGATAAAAAAGACAGAAACTTCTGTAAAGAGAGAATTTTTAGCAGCTTTATTGGGTGGTGATGGACCAAAACCAAGAGCACAAAAAAGAAGTGAAAGAAAATCAGGATCAAAAGTGAAAATAGATTCTCTTTTGTTTCATAAAAACGCAATAGTAAAGGAAAGCGGAATACAGTTTTCTCATAGCCTTAAAGAGCTCTTTGAAGAATTTGATGTTGATGTAATAAAAATGAAGGTCAAAGAAGACTATGTGAGAAAAGATGGTTCTCTCATGTTTAAAATAGAATTAGTTTTTGGGAAATCTCAATCAAATATACAAAATATTCTTACGAAGATAGGATATAGATATTGTCAAGAAAAAGAAATTCAAGCAAATACTATAGGAGAATGGCTGCGGATACGCGAAAATGCCATTAATGAAAGAAATTCCTTAAAAGAAAAAGTACAAAAGCTTTATAATGAAGGCATGACTCCGAAACAAATTACAAAAATCTTAGGTATAAACTATAGGACGACTCAAGCATGGATTTTTGAAAAAGAGAGATATAAAGAAACAAGACTTACTCAAAGAATGCTTCCAACGTATCAAGAATGGTTTGCAAAGGTTAAAATTGGGGATACTGGTGCAGTATTTGAAAAAATAATCTCTAAGGAAAAGGAAGACTTAGATGATGTTAGGGATTTTACAACAGTTGAAGATACACATTCTTTTATTGCAAATGGTTTTATTACGCATAATTGCCCTATAGAGACTCCAGAAGGAACTCCTATTGGATTAAGAAAAAACCAAGCATTGCTTTGTCAAGTAACACAAGAAGAAGTTGCTGAAGACAAATTAAAACGATCTTTAGAAAATTTAGGTGTGAGGTTAGTGAAATGACTGATGTATATTTAGATGAAAAATATATTGGAACAATAGAACATCCAAAAGAATTTGTAAAATCTTTTATTGAAGAGAGAAGAAAACAAAAACTTCACGCAACATTAAATATTAGTTACGAATCTGAATTTGATGAGGTTTCTATTTTTACTGCAACAGGAAGAGTACGAAGACCATTAATTATCGTTGAAAATGGAAAAGCTCTTCTCACAGAAGAACATCTTAAAAAATTAACTTCTAATGATATGAGATGGCAAGATCTTTTAGAACAAGGAGTGATAGAATATCTTGATGCAAATGAAGAAGAAAATACATTAGTTGCTCTTACAGAAAAAGATCTGACAAAGGAACATACTCATATGGAAATTGATGCAGTAACTATTTTAGGTCTCATTACTTCTCTAGTTCCTTATGCAAACTTTGGACAAAGTTCACGTCTGAACAGAGGATCAAAAACACAAAAACAAGCTTTAGGTTTATATGCAAGTAATTATTTATTACGGATGGATACTGATATTAGCATTTTACAATATCCTCAAAAACCAATTGTAAAAACTTTCATGCACGATATTTCAAAATATGACAAACATCCTTCTGGACAAAATGTAACAATTGCTTTACTCAGTTATGATGGATACAACATGCAGGACGCATTAATTGTCAATGAAGGTTCCATCCAAAGAGGTCTTGCTCGTTCTTTTTATTTCAGGCCATATAATGCAGATGAACTTCGTTACCAAGGTGGGCTTATAGATGAAATAGGAGTTCCAGACAAAGAAGTCAAATCATATAGATCTGAAGAAGATTATCGTTTCTTAGAAGATGATGGTATAGTTTTTCCAGAAGCAAAAGTCCATGAAGATGATGTTCTTATTGGAAAAACTTCTCCTCCAAGATTTCTCGGAGAAATGGAAGAATTTAGTATTGCAGCAAACACACGAAGAGAAAGTTCTATTGCTGTAAAACATGGAGAACATGGTGTTGTTGATATGGTAGTACTGACAGAAAATGATGAAGGAAACAAACTAATCCAAATCAGATTAAGAGATTTAAGAATTCCAGAGCCTGGAGATAAGTTCGCTTCTCGTTATGGGCAGAAAGGAGTTATTGGAAGAATTGTTCCACAAGTTGATATGCCTTTTACAGCATCTGGAATTGTACCTGATATAATCTTCTCTCCTCATTCTATTCCATCTCGTATGACTATCTCTCACCTAATCGAAGTAATTGGTGGAAAAGTTGGAGCTCTTGGTGGACGACAAATTGATGGAACAACATTCTCTGCAGAATCAGAAAAAGACTTGAGAATAGAACTCCTGCAATTAGGTTTCAGAGAAAATGGTACAGAAAGAATGTATAATGGAATAACTGGTGAAGAATTCAAAACAAATATTTTTGTTGGAAATATGTACTATCTCAAATTGAAGCACATGGTAGCAAACAAAATGCATGCACG
Source organism: bacterium (assembly GCA_030697685.1). Taxonomy (GTDB): domain Archaea; phylum Nanobdellota; class Nanobdellia; order SCGC-AAA011-G17; family GW2011-AR17; genus JAGVZZ01. The sequence goes on from JAUYPF010000044.1 coordinate 5,304, forward strand.
TGCTTCAGGAAAAATCCAACTCCTTACCCGACAGCCTATCGAAGGAAGAAGTGCTGGAGGAGGCTTAAGATTAGGAGAGATGGAAAAAGACTGTTTAGTTGCTCATGGAGCATCTTTACTATTAAAAGAAAGATTTGACTCTGATAAAACAATATTGCACATTTGTGAAAGTTGTGGAATGGTTGCGATCTTTGACTGGCTCAAAAAACGAGCATCATGTCCTAAGTGTGGCGCAAATGCAGAAGTAAACTCTGTAGAAATGAGTTATGCATTCAAACTCTTATTGGATGAGCTAAAATCACTCAATATTTACCCAAAGATAAACTTAAAAAACAAATACTAAAAATGGAAATCATATTTAAAAAAGTTGGCAGTATCAGTTTTAGTTTGTTGTCCCCACAACAGATTAAGAAAATGGCTCATGTGAAAATTGTAACACCTGAGTTATATGATAAAGAAGGATATCCAGTAGAAGGTGGGCTTATGGATACTCGCTTAGGAGTGATTGATCCTGGATTGCGATGTAGAACTTGTAATGGAAAACTCAAAGAATGTCCTGGTCACTTTGGCTACATTGAATTAGGTCGACCTGCATTGCACATTAGTTACATTAAAGCAATCTATGTTTTCTTACAAACAACCTGTAAAGAATGTAGCAGAATTCTTTTGGACGATGAAAATATTCAGAAATATCAAGGAAAGATCGACAAACTCAAAGAAATTGGCAAAGAAGATCTTATCTCAAAAGTATCTAAACTCGTTCGTGCTAGTGCAAAGAATGTCAAGAAATGCCCTCACTGTAAAGCAAAATTAAATGTTGTGAAATTTGAAAAACCAAGTACTTTCATGGAAGACACAAAAAGAGTTACTCCTATTGAAATTCTAGAAAGATTTGAAAAGATTAATGATATTGATTGTATGCTTATTGGTGTTAATCCTCAATACGCAAGGCCTGAATGGATGATCATGACTGTCTTTCCTATTCCACCAGTAACTATGAGACCATCCATTACTCTAGAAACTGGAGAAAGAGCAGAGGATGATTTAACACATAAACTCAGTGACATAGTTAGAATTAATCAAAGATTATTCGAAAATATTAACGCAGGAGCACCAGAGATTATTGTTGAAGATCTTTGGGATCTCTTACAATACCATATTACTACATTCTTTAACAATGATATCGCACAAGTTCCTCCAGCTCGTCACAGATCTGGACAGCCTCTGAAAACTATTACAGAAAGAATTAAGAGTAAAGAAGGACGTTTCAGACACAATCTTGCAGGAAAAAGAGTAAACTATGCTGCTCGTACAGTTATTTCTCCAGATCCAAAGATTGAATTAAACGAAGTTGGAGTTCCTACCTTAATTGCAATGGAACTAACTCTTCCAGAAAAAGTAACAGAATGGAACATCGACTGGTTAAAAACATTCATTAAAAATGGTCCTAAGGTCTATCCTGGAGCAAACTATGTTCTTGATGGAGTAAAGAAAAAGAAAATCACTCCAGAAACACAAGAAGTTATTCTTCAAGAACTTGCACCAGGACAAGTTGTAGAAAGGCATTTAATTGATGGAGATATTTCTATATTTAACAGACAGCCATCTCTACACAGAATGTCCATTATGTGTCATAAAATAAGAGTCCTTCCAGGAAAATCTTTCAGACTCAATCCTTCTGTCTGTAACCCTTACAACGCAGACTTTGATGGAGATGAAATGAACCTCCACATTCCACAAACAGAAGAAGCAAGGGCAGAAGCAGAAATTCTCATGGAAGTAGAAACACAAATCATGAGTCCAAAACATGGTTTAAATGTTATTGGATGTATTGAAGATGCTGTAACTGGAAATTATTTACTTACTGATGAAAGAACAGAAATGAGTTATCAAGAAGCAATAGAACTTCTCATCAGCATTGGTCTTGAAGATACAAAGAAATTAAACAAATTCAAGAAAAAAGTCACAGGAAAAGAAGTTTTCTCTGCAGTACTTCCAGAAGATTTCAATTTTGTTTATGATAAAGTAACTATCGAGAATGGGCAATTAAAATCTGGGCAAATTGATCCAAAAACAATTGGGCAAGACAATGGAACACTCTTAAGGGATATTAATAGATCCTACTCTGAAACAGAATGTGTTGATATATTTGGAAAAATCTTCAAATTAGGAATTGCATATTTACAGAAGAGAGGATTTACAATCACAACATCTGATGCAGATATTCCAGAAGATATACGAGAAAAAGCAAAAACTATAATTCAAGATGCAATTGAAGCAGTGAATGATATTATTGATCAGTATGAAAAAGGAAAATTAAAAAACCTTTCAGGAAAAACAGTAGAACAAACTTTAGAGCTTATGGTTATGCAAAAACTAAACGAAATAAGAAATACTGTAGGAAAAATGATTAGTAGATCTGTTTCAGATACGAATAACGCAATTATCATGTCTAGAGCAGGAAAAGGAAATATTCTTAACCTTGCACAGACTAGCCTTCTTGTAGGTCAACAAGCTTTACGTGGAAAGAGAATTGAAAGAGGATATAAAAATAGAACACTTTCCTTATTTAGAGAGCATGATAAGAGTCCAGAAGCAAAAGGATTTGTAAGGCATAGTTACAAAAATGGTCTTAACCCTATTGAGTTTTTCTTCCACGCAATGACAGGACGAGACTCATTAATGGATACTGCTCTGAGAACACCAAAATCTGGATATCTCTATAGAAGGCTTGCAAATGCATTACAAGATCTCAAAGTAGAATACGATGGAACTGTACGAGATGCAAGTAGAAATATTGTACAATTTGCATATGGTGATGATAATATTGATGTTTCCAGATCTGAAAATGGTACTATCAATGTAAAGAAAATAATTGATGAAGTGAGTAAAAAAACAAAATGATAGACGAACTAGCAAAACAATATGAAGGAAGAATCCCAGCACCTCTTATTGAAGAGGTAAAGAAAGGTGCAAAAGAAGTAAAACTTTCAAAAGCACAATTAGAAACTGTATTTACACGACTAGAAGATAAATACAAATATGCAAGGATCCAACCTGGAGAAGCTATTGGTATTGTGACTGCAGAATCTTTTGGTGAGCCTGGAACACAGATGACTTTAAGGACTTTTCATTTTGCAGGAGTTGCTGAGGTAAACGTTACCCTCGGTCTTCCACGTCTAATTGAAATTTTTGATGCAAGAAAAGAACCGAGTACACCATTAATGATTATTTATTTAAAAAAACCCTACAATAAAGATGAAAAATATTTAGAGAAAATTATTGCGCAAATTAAAGAAATAAGAGTTCAAGAAGTACTCAGCGAAATTTCTATCAATCTTCTCAAACTTCATGTAGAATATGTTTTAAATAAGAAGCGTATGAAAGAATTAGGTATCAATGAAGAAGAAGCAGTAAAATCAATCAAAGATTCCCTAAAAACTGTAGAGATTACAGACAAAGATTCTCGTTATACTGCAACACCAAAAAACAAAGAAGGTGGCCTTCCAGCATTATATACTTTGAAAGAAAAAATAAAAGAAGTAAAAGTAAATGGTATTGATGGTATCCAAGATGTAATTCCAAAAATGGAAAATAATGAAATAATTTTACTTGCTTCAGGTTCTAATCTAAAAGAAACATATAAAATCGCAGAAGTAGACTATACAAAAACAATCACAAATAATATTTTTGAAGTTGCAAAGAATCTTGGTATTGAAGCTGCACGACAAACAATTATTGCAGAAGCATCTAAAGTTATTGGTGAGCAAGGACTTGATATTGATATCCGCCACATCATGTTTATCTCAGATCTCATGACTTTAAGAGGAGAGATTAAAGGTATCACAAGATCTGGTATCACAGAAGAAAAAGAATCTGTCCTTGCACGTGCATCATTCGAAACACCTATTAAGCATTTAATCAACGCAAGTCTTATTGGTGAAGTAGATATGTTAAATTCAGTTATAGAAAATGTTATGATTAACCAGCCTATTCCTTTAGGAACAGGTTTACCAAGTTTAGTAACAAAATTGGGAAAGGAGACTAAAAAATGAGCGTGGAACAATTAAAGAAAGTGTTAAAGGAAGAAAAATGTACCTTTGGTCTTGATGAAACTCTAAAAAACATCAAACGTGGAAAAACATCAACAGTTTTTCTTGCAAATGATTGCAAAGCATCTATGCGAGAAAAAATACACCATTATAAAAAATTGGGAAAATTGAATATTATAGAATTAGAGATCAACGGGCACGAAATTGGTGCACTCTCTAAAAAACAATTCTCTATTTCCGTCATGTCCTTCTAAAATGATTCAATACGATATGCAGAGCATTGGTCTCATAAATCTTTTTGAAAAATCAACTAATGCAAAAGTAAAAGATTGTTTTATAGAAGGAGATACATTAGTTTTTGTAGTCCATCCAAAAGAATTACGAAAAGCCTTAGAAAAAGGTGGAGAAAAAATTAAACGTTTTAGCTTTTCTGCAAAAAAAAGAGTTCGTGTGATTGAATTTAATGAAAACATTGAGAAATTTGCAATGAATTTATTGTACCCTTTGCGACCAGAAACTGAATTTAAAGATGGTATTCTTCTTATTCATGGAAGAGATGCCAAAGAAAAAGGGCAAATTTATGGGAGAGAAAAAACAAATTTAAAACGAATTCAAGGTATTATTGATAAATATTTTAAAGTTGAAGTAAAGGTTGTATAGTATACACTTATTCCTACATGACAGCTAATCGATAAAATAACAGAAACCTTTAAAAAGTCCAGATTTTCCTACATAGTCAATGGGTAAAAAAAGTAATGGCCTAAACGCTGGTAACAAACTAAGGAAAAGAAGAAAAATAAGTCAGCTTCTCAATATAGACTTTAAAAGAAGACTTTTCAATCTCAAAATTAAATCTGATCCATTACAAGGCTCTGCACAAGCAAAGGCTATTGTTCTAGAAAAAATTCAATTAGAAGCAAAACAGCCAAACTCAGCAATGAGAAAAGCAATTCGATGCCAACTCATAAAAAACGGAAAAAAAGTAACTGCTTTTGTTCCAGGAATGGGTGCAATTAAAATGGTTGATGAGCACGATGAAGTAATTATTGAATGTATTGGCGGAAAAATGGGACGAGCAAAAGGAGATATTCCTTGTGTTCGATGGCAGGTAATTAAAGTAAATGATCAATCTCTAAATGCACTAATTCGAGGAAAGATTGAGAAAGGACGAAGATGAGTGATATTAAAATTTTCAATCGATGGGACATATCTGGTATTAAAGTCTCTGATCCAGGTTTACAAGACTATATCAATCTTAAACCAATCATGATTCCGCGAACTGGTGGAAGAAATGTTGGAACACAATTTTGGAAAACAAAATATAATATTGTAGAAAGACTCATTAACAAACTTATGATTCCTGGGCACAAAGGAAGAAAACACAAACTAACTTCTGGTCATTGTGGTGGAAAAGGAACAACTGCATATAATATTGTAGAAAGAACATTAACTATTATCGAACAAAAAACAAAAAAGAATCCTGTGGAAATCTTTGTCAAAGCTTTAGAAAATGCTGCTCCTAGAGAGGAAATTACTACTATTGAATATGGTGGAGCTAGATATCCTAAAGCAGTAGAGTGTGCACCTCAGCGAAGAGTTGATTATGCATTGCGATTAATGGTGCAAGGTTCTTATGCAGCTTCTTTTGGAAAGAAAAAGTCTATTGAAGTTGCGCTTTCTGAAGAAATTATCAAAGCATATATGATGGATCAAGGTTCTGTAGCATTATCTAAAAAATTGGAATTAGAAAGACAGTCTGACGCTTCTCGGTAAGACCATGGCAGAAATTATAGATTTACATGCAATTCAAAGTTTCCAAGAACTTTTTTTGTATGCTGAAAAAATTGTGAAATATAGCAGAGATTATGGAAAAACCTGGAGATATGCCAAACTCTCGCCTTCTCCTGAGCATTTTTCTAAAGGAGCTTTTGGCTTTGCAACTTCTGAAAAAATTTCTCCTAATGGCGTTCATGCATGATGGGCTATTACAGATGAGGATTTTATCAAAGAAGGATTTCTTGTAAAAGCAGTTTTGTATGACGAATGCTTAGATAAGCATTTTAGTTATGAAAACCTTTATAATAAAGTAAAGACCTAAGAATATTCTAATTACTTGTTGTGTTGTCTGAACTTAAATTGAACAAAAAAATTATTTCTCCTTTCATATTTTTTAATACTTTTAAGAAACTTTACTAGTGGGTATAATTCACTACTATTAAGTGCTCTTAGAAATTACTATCAAAACATTTATAAACCTCCAAAGAGTCTTTTATAAAGAAAAATGAGTAAAAGTAAGACTTCTCCAGTAAAGAAAGAACCAGAGCAAATCAAGCCTGGTGTGGAACTTCCAAAATTAAGCTCAGAACAGCAGGAAAGGTTCTCTAAAATCCAAAAAGAACTAGATTCTTTTAAAGATAAATCCCTTGCTAAACGTACAGACATTGTAGGAATGTCCCTTCTCCCAACTTTACAACCACGACCAGGAGAAACAATAAACCCTAATGAAATTCACATTTTTATTCTCATTGATGATGTAAAAGTAGAAGGTATTGCAAAGGGCGATCTTATTGTCAAATCTACAGAAGAAACAACAAAGATTGCAAAAGAAATAAATGAAAACTTTAAACCTCAAATTATGCTCATTTCCGAATTAAAAGAAGCTTGCCTCGATGCAAAGTATGATATTATTCAAATGGTTGCAACTTCTACTCTTTTCTACGATAAAGGATTGCTTTCTGCTCTCAAAGTTGCAGAACTACATAAAAATATGGCTATTAAAAAATTTGAAAAATATGTCATAAGTTATATTGCTGTAGGATCACTATTCAGAGGAGATGCTGATCCAAATGACATTGATGTTGCAATTGTCATTGATGATACTGATGTCAAAAAAATGTCTCGTTTTGAACTTCGTGATAAGTTACGAGCAATTATTATCAATATGGGCTATGAAGCTTCACAAATTACTGGAGTGAAAGCACAATTCCATATTCAAACATACATCCTTACCGATTTCTGGGAAAATGTCAAAGATGCAAACCCGGTCATTTTCACTATGTTGCGAGATGGAGTTCCTCTTTATGATCGAGGAGTCTTCATGCCATGGAAATTACTCTTACAAATGGGAAGAATCAAACCTTCTCCAGAAGCAATTGACATGAATATGGAAATAGGAGATAAACTCATTGAAAGAACCAAACAAAAACTTCTTTCTGTCGTTGGAGAAGATCTTTTTTATGCAGTCATGAATCCAACACAGGCTGCATTGATGTTATATGGTATTCCTCCACCAACACCAAAAGAAGCAGTAAAATTAATGGAAGAAATATATGTAAAAAAAGAAAAACTTCTCGAAAAAAAATACATTGATATTTTAGAAAAGATTAGAAAAACTTTCAAAGATATTGAACATGGAGAACTCAAAGAAGTATCTGGAAAAGATATTGATAAACTACTTGCTGATTGTAAGGATTATTTAGAAAGAATTAAAAAACTTTTCAGTGAAATAGAAGAAAGAAATGAAAAGGAAGCAATTGTAGAAATTCATAGCACTGCATTGAATCTGACGCGAGATCTTCTTATAGAATTAGCTGTAAAAGATATTAGCGTTGCAAAACTTCCAGATTTATTCAAAAAACATGTCTGTGAGGCAGAGAAAGTGCCTTTAAAGTTTCATAAAAATCTTTTAGAGATTATCAAAGCCAAGAAAGATTTTGATGCAAAAAAACTCACAAAGCAAGAGATAAATAAAGTGAGAAGAGAAGCACGAGAGTATATTCGAACAATCCTTGATATTTTAGATAGAAAGAGAAGCTTAGAATTAAATAAAGCAAAACTTTTCTTTCGTTATGGGGATAATAAAACAGGAGAAATTACATTCTTAAAAGATATTGCATTCATCGTAAAAGATACCAGTAAGAGAGAAGAAATCTGGATAGCAGCAATAGAGAAAGATGCAAGCCTGCAAAATCTAAAAAAGTCTGATGTAAATGAGTACGAAAAGTATATAAAGAACATAAAAATGCCTCATGAGAAGATTCTAAAAATACATACCCTGGAATCTTTGAGAGATATAGTTGGTGAGGAAGTGGAAATCCTATGGAAGGCATAATTAATAACTTCAGACGAAGTAAAACAAATCAAAATACAAAACATCTTATTATTAGTATGGATAGTGTAGATTCTCGTGCAAAAGCAGAGAAATATTTAGGAAAGAAAGTTATATTCACAACAGAAACAGGAAAAGAAATTTCCGGAGAAGTCAAGAGTGCACATGGAAATAAAGGCTGTATTCGTGTGATTTTTGAAAGAGCACTTCCTGGACAAAGTTTAGGGCAAAAAGTAAAGGTGGCATAAAATGGGAGAAAGAAAATTTAAATGTTATAGAAAAGTTAAAAGAGCATATACAAGAAAATCACGTTTCAAAGTAAAAGGGTATATCAAAGCAGTTCCAACAAATAAATTAGTCAAATTCAACTTTGGGGATAATAAAAGAACTTTCCCACATAAAGTATTTCTTGTATCCAAAGAAAAAATTCAAGTGCGTCACAATGCATTGGAATCCGCAAGAACTTCTGTAGTACGAAGACTTACGAAAGCTTTAGGAAAGGAGTATCATATGCAAGTGCGAAGTTATCCTCATCATGTTCTTCGTGAAAACAAGATGATTACAGGAGCAGGAGCAGATCGTATGCAGACAGGTATGCAGCGTTCTTTTGGTAAAGCTATGGGCCTTGCTGCACAATTGAATAAGGGAACTGTTATCTTTTGTGTGTATTGTAATAAAGATGGTATTCCTAATGCACGAAAAGCATTGCAGTCCGCAAATCCTAAACTACCAGGAAGATCTGGCGTTGAAGTGGATACGAAATAACTTTTTTTCATGAACCTAATTGAAATGAAAATAGGACAAGCATATGGTTTTTTGCAGTATAGAGGAAAGAATAGAACTATTCAAAGAGTATTTCCCTCGATAGTAAGAAGACAGAATTTTTCTGAGCTAGCTTTTATTTCTCTTTCAAGAATTGCAGCTTTTCAAACAGAAGATTCTGCACTCACACATATTGTTGAAGAAGCACGAGAAGGGAATATGACTCATGTAGTCAAAGCAACTGTAGAAAACTCTGGGAATAGAGAAGTTGCACTGTTTGTGGGGGATATTTTTAATGGGATGTATATGAATTTATTCCATCAAGGGGATCCTTTTTGTGCAGGAATTATATATCAAAGAGGGGATCGTTATGTGTATAGAAGAAAATAGAGTAAATTTTATATAAGATAGGGTCTTTATAATTTACTATGAAAGAGAAATATACTCTTATTATTGAAAAGGATGAGGATGGTTGGTTTACTTCTGAGGTTGTTGAGCTTCCTGGTTGTCATACACAAGCAAAAAGTATGGATCAGTTACTAGAAAGAACAAAAGAAGCGATTAAAGGTTATGCAGTGTAGGATTAGGTGAAAGAACTGAGCTTCAAATGCCGAATTAGCGAAAACTTTAAATAATACCTTAACAATGTTATAACAATGGTCACCAAAACTGTAAAAAGTGAAACAGTAAGCTTCACTGTACCTGAAATGTTGAAGATGGAGTTAGGAGCAATTCCAGAGACTGGATATTATGATAGTACTTCTGAGTTTTTGCGAGATGCTATGAGGACTATTTTAACTGAAAGAAAAGATCTTAGAATAGCTATAGTTTCTGTTCTCTATAAAGAGGGGAAGATTTCTTTAGGAAAAGCTGTAGAAGTTGCAGATGTGAACTATGAAGAGATGAAAAAAATTTTTGTTGATAAAGGTATAAAGATACGTAGAGGAGCATCCAGCAGGAAAGAGATGGAAAAAGAATTGAAAAATCTAGGGAATTGAAATGGCAATTCTGGATACTGGTTTTCTTAGTTCTTTTTTTAAGGTTGGAAAATTGGATTTCTTTCTGAAAGTTTTAGACGTGAAACATGTTGTTATCCCGTCAACTGTGTATGAAGAATTGAAAAAAGCAAAATTTTTTGATGAAATGGTTTGTTTGTTTGCATTTAGTGAAAATGATCTAGATAATAAGAGGTTTATTTTAGTAAAGAATGTTGATTTAATTGTACTGCAAGATGGTTTTACAGATGAAGAAAGAATCATGTTAGGCAAAGGAGAATTAGGTTGTTTTGTATTAGCAAATGAAAGTGGAGAAACAATTTTTGTTGATGATAGTAAGGCGAGAACAATTGCAAAAGAGAAAGGACTCAAGGTGGTAAGTCTCCCATCATTTTTACTTTACTCAAAGAGGAAGCATTTTACTTCTTTGGAAGAGTTGAAAGAAATAATACATGATTTGAAAGCTAAGGATTGTTATGAATTTAGTGAAGATGTTAAGATGACATTATTGGAATAGACTTTTTTTACAGAGTGAGATTATCAATTATCAGTAAAGCTTTTTATGCTCTTTTTTCTTACTAAATCTTCTTAAATAACACTAAAATAAAAAGAATATGCAATCTTTTGCTTTACGTCTGCATCCTAATCAAGATCTCAAACAAGAACTTATTCATTTTACCAAAGAAAACAACATTAAAGCTGGAGCAATTCTTACTTGTGTTGGATCTTTAAAAAAAGCAATCATAAGAACAGCAAACGAAAAAAGAATACTTTCTTTAGAACAAAATTTTGAAATTGTCTCTCTTATAGGAACCTTATCTCTTGATGGTGTGCATATTCATATTTCTCTTGCAACAGAAGAAGGACATGTTATTGGTGGTCATCTCAAAGAAGGTTGTATCATAAAAACAACAGCAGAAATAGTCATTATTTCTTTTGAGAAATTTTCTTTCTCACGAGAGTTTGATACACATACAGGGTATAAAGAGCTAAATATAGTTTAGAAATAATCATAATTTTTTTTCTAAGGTAACTTGTCGAAAAAGTCTGATATAATTAACATCATTATATCTATATCTTAAAAGAGTGGGAGCATCAATTTTTGTAATAACATAATCCCCTTCATCAGGTTCCATCACAAAATCATGCCTATAATCCATTCTTCTCTCAAGATCCTCATTGGTAATATGAAGTATTTCCCCCTCATGTAAAGAAAAATCTCCATCCATTTCATAAATAACATCAGATTGAGAAAAATATAGTCTAAGTCCAATATAAGATTGACTTTTACCCACTTTTGTCATACGTGAAGGTTGTGCCATAAAAAAATAATTTTATCTTCATTTATAATCTTTTCTAAGAACATAGATATTCTACAACTCATTTCCCCATGGAAAGTGCTTCTAAGAAAATAAAACAAAGAAAAGAATAGCTATTCTTCCATAAGAACTAACCCTTTGTTACTCCCAACATATAATTAAAACTATACAAATCTTTAAAAAGTCTTTTTCTTTATAAAGGAAGATGCGTAAAAAGTTTTTAAGGTTCATCGAGAACCTAGAACTGTTTGAAAAAGAAGAGCTTGATGATGAAAATTCAATAGGACCATACGTGGCTATGTAATTTTCTTAATTCAATCTTTCATTTTACAACATAAAGTTTTGAGAATACTTCCAAGAGTATAATAATCTTTATAAATGTGTGAGCTAACATCTTCAGGAAATTAATATTCAAAGGGAGGAATAAAAAAATGAACGTATTTGGTTCTTTAATAGAAAATGCATTGAAAAATGTTGATACACCTACTCATCAAATTGAAGTAGGGCAGGCAAACATCAAGGTTATTGGTTGTGGTGGTGGAGGAACAAACGCTACAAACTGGCTCTTTAAAAAGGGTATTCAAGGTGCAGAAATAGTCGCAATTAACACTGATAAGCAACACTTAGATCTTATCGAAGCAGACAAAAAGATTCTTATTGGTCGAGACCTTACACGAGGGCTTGGCTGTGGTGGCTTCCCAGAGAAGGGAAGAGAAGCTGCAAAAGAACAACTAGGAGAACTCAAAGAAGTTCTTCGTGGGACTGATATGGTCTTCATCACTGCTGGTATGGGTGGAGGCACAGGAACAGGATGTGCTCCGGTGGTTGCACAATTAGCAAAAGAAGAAAAAGCAATTGTTATCGGTGCTGTTACTATGCCATTTGAAATTGAACGAGCAAGAATAGAAAAAGCAGAGTATGGTTTGCAGCAATTAAGAGACGTCTGTGATACAGTGATTGTCATTGATAACAACAGATTGGTTAAGATTGCAGGAAATCTGCCTATTCAGCAAGCATTTGCTGTTGCAAACGAACTTATCTCTACTATGATCAAAGGAATCGTAGAAATTATTGCAGTTCCATCTTTAGTTAACTTAGACTATGCAGATGTAAAAGCAATCATGTCCAACGGCGACGTCTCTGTAATTGGTATTGGAGAATCTGATTCTCAAAACAGAGTAGAAGAAGCAGTAAGAAGAGCCTTGTCTAATCCCTTATTAGAAGTAAGCTATGATGGTGCAACAGGTGCATTGATTCATGTTGCTGGTGGTGATGATTTAACTTTAGATGAAGTAAATCGCGTTGGTGATATGATTACAACAGCTCTTGATGAAGATGCAAACGTTATCTGGGGAGCAAGAATCTCTGGAGACATGAAAGGAAAACTTCGAGTAATGACTATTATAACTGGAGTAAATTCCCCATACATCATGGGTAAAGGAAAAGCAAAGAAAGATAACTCCAAAGCAATGTCAAGAGACTTGGGTATCGACTTCTTTTAATTATTTTTTTTATTTCTTTTAGTACCAAATCAATCCATTTGAATTAATTCTTCTGTAGAATATACTTTGATTATAGTTTGCTTTTCTTTTAAGTCTCTATCATTGCTCCACAAACTGCATCTCAATTTCATGGCAAGAGCCAAATAAGGAACATCTTTTTGGTCTGGAGAAATCTTCTCAGCTCTTTCGATAAAAGAATCAATTTCTTCTTGGGGAATGAGTATGACATTCCGCTCAAACAAATCAAAAAGCTCATTAAAATTATTCTCATTCCTCTTTGTCTTTCCTTTCAGATAGTTCTTGTATTTGCTGAATTCATCAAAGATAAACTCAGGAGCGTAAAGTGTATGTTTAAACAAAATTTCAGAAGTTCCACATCCTTTAGTAAAGCAGCAAAAAGAACATTTGAATCTATCACTAAATCCATGACTAAGCCTTTTTGTACCTTTTCGCCAGATTTTTGTTTAGTTCTCTCCCTAATCTTAATGCATCTTCCTCAGTCAGAGTACTGTCTGACTTAAATCTCTTTAAAAATTCTAAATCTTTTATTCTTTGCATAAACGCTTGTCTAGCTACCTCAGACCAATTCATCTCTGGAAATGTTTCCATTTTATGTTTTAGTTCTAATGGAACTGCTAAAGTCATAGTTGTCATATTCCTTGCCCCCCCCCACCAATTATGTGTAAATATGTATAATATGTTTAAATATATAAGGCTTACGATTTCTAACTCTAACTTTCAGTTATTTGGACATTACCTTGCTTCACAGAGACTAGGGTATTGACCTCTTTTGTAATAATTTTATAACATACTTATAAAAAATAGAACACCCCTGGCAAACTTTCGCTTACCTACACAGGATTTGAACCTATTAGGGGAACCAGCACATGGCTTTGGTTTATTTTTATCCATTGCATCCGCTTGACGCACATGGCATTCTTATTTTTCTAGCGGATTAGGAAGGTATCATAGGAGTAGTTTTACTAATCTCCTCTATTGATTGTAATGCCTTCTCTATTGCCTTAATTTGTTCATCAAAAACTTTTTCTGTATCCTGTGAAGTTGTTTTTTCTCATTTTCAGATTCCTGTACAGCTCTTTCTATATTTAATTCCATTTTTCTTTGTTCCCTTTTAATATCTTCCTGGATATCTGTTTTCCAATTTTCTAGATCCTTTTTAATTTTTTCAACGTGCTGTTCTTTACTAAGAACCTCTTCTTTAAGTTGTGATTTAGCTCTCATTATTTCTAACTTTTTTGTTGTTAACCTCTCTACAATACTATATCTTGATTGACTTTCTACCATGAGCAAAAGAAAGATAAAACTATTTTTAAACTTTTCTCTATGCTGCTTAAAGGCAATAAGCAAAAACAAAGTTTAATAAGAATAAATCATTATGAAAATAAGATGCACGGCTTTAACAAAGAAGAAATAAAACTTTTCAAATCTTTAAATACACCTAGAAAAATTCAAAATTATCTAGATACTATCCCCATTAATTTTGAACCTGAAGGAGATACATTTCTTTCGCCACGAGAAGTTCTCAAACAAAATCGTGCGCATTGTATTGAAGGTGCCTGCCTTGCAGCAGCAATTTTAAGATTTCATGGCCATAAAGCCCTCATTGTCGACCTCACATCCAACAAAGAAGACCAAGACCATGTCATTGCAGTCTTCAAACAGCATGGGCACTGGGGTGCAATCTCAAAAACAAATCATGCAGTGCTAAGATACAGAGAACCAGTATACAAAACTATAAGAGAATTAGTGATGTCTTTCTTTCATGAATACTTTCGTAATGACAGCAAAAAGAAAACACTCCGTTCCTATACAAATCCTATAGACCTCTCTCAATTTGACAAAAAAGGCTGGACAACAGATGAAAAAAACCTTTGGTATATTGTAGATAAGATTTTCAAAGTAAAACATTATTTAATTCTTTCAAAAAAACAAATTGCAACTTTACGAAAAGCAGATCATGTAGAAATCCAAGCAGGAAATATCACAGAATGGAAACAAAAACTCTCACCTCATCCTTGGAATAAAAAATAACGAGAGACATATTTTTTATTTGGAGATAGAATAAAGAGTTATTGAATAAACCTTTCTCGTAGATTTTCAAAATAAGATCGTGGCCAAAATTTAGCATAAAATTCTCTTCTTCCTTCTTGGGGTCTATAAGCTTCATATTCTTTTTTTGTACGCACTAAATAAGTTCCACCAAGATGAGGATTTTGCAACAAAACAACCCCTGCTTCTTTATCTAGAGCATAGATATCTATCTGTTTAAGAATACCATCTACTTCTTCTAAAGAACATATACTTCTAGGCCGAACTGTTACCAAATCATCAATTTCCATATGAATACTATTGTTTCCTAAGATTTAAACTTTACGAATTTTATCAATGTATCTTTTTATAAAAGGGATGTTCCCTAAACAAGGAGTTTCTCTAAATCCTAAATCTAATAATGCCTGATAATTAGGAAGCATTTTTAAGTTTATGAGATTCCTATTAATAATAAATGATAACTCATTATTTCCTTCTATAAGCTCCATTTTAGTTGCACAAGTAAAATCAGGAAATTTTTCTTTCCAAAGAAGTGCTTTTTCTCCTAGGAGTAATACTGGAAACTCATATGCACTAGGCCAACAATTTTTATTTTTTCTATAAGCCTTTTTTGTAAAAAGATGAACTATCCTTAATAATTCTCTTTGCTTCTTAAAAGGAAAATCTAATTCCCAGCCTCCATTTTCACTGTAAAGTTTACCCTCTAATTCAGGATAATCTTCAAGGGTATCCTCAGAATAATGACTAAGATCTAATATCTCTTCTGTATCAATATATTTAATCACAGAATCAGAATAAGCACATCCATCTGCTCCTTTAATTTGGAAATCAAGCTCCCATAAAGAAGCAGAAGTTTTATCTCTTATTTTGGATAGAATAAATTCTTGAGAATAACCTAATTTTTCTAAGTCAGAGAACATTGCTTTTCGATAGCTTTCATCTTCATGAATATGAGAAAAAGTAACAGCTCTATCAACAGAGGGTATTTGGACATAGCCATTATATCCTGTAATTATAGGAGAAAGTTTACCAGTTTCATCTCTATATTTTAAAAGATCATTTAAACATCTCAAAGCTTCTTTTCTTTTTGCATTAGGAATGCCAAGCAAATCTTCAAGGTGTACTCTCTTCATAATTACTCTCAATAAGTAGTACTATATAAACCTAATCCCAATACAATATGTACCTCTAAAAAATAAGACCATAGGTAAACTTAGTTATGCCTTTATGATGGAAAAGAACAGGAAATATCACAGAATGGAAACAAAAACTCTCACCTCATCCTTGGAATAAAAAAGATTAAAAATGCATTTTTACAAATTCTGAAGGAAAATAAGGTGCCTCAAGGAGATATTTTTCCAAGCTCTGAGAAACTCTTCTATGCTGCCCTTCTTTTCCTAAAGCAATAAGCCCATCTTCACATGTAAGCCCTTTTGCTTTGTCTTGAAATTCTCCAGCACGAAATTGTGCATAATCAACATCAGGATTTCCAGGCCATTCTTGAAACGTTTGTATGCCAGAATAAGCAAAGAATTCAACAATTGGAGTATGGTTTTCTGCCCAGAGAATTCCAATAGCCCATGGAAAAACTTTGTTATGCTCATGAAGGAATTGTGCAGCTTTTCTCCATTCCTTTTTAGCACATTTTGTAGGATCATTCCCATAGCTAGGAAGACCTGCATTATGAAGATAAAGCCTTCCTCTTTGTATATCCTTATCTAACATTCGAATTTGCGCATAAAAGTGTTTACTCATACGCCTTCAAGAAAAGAACTTCTATTTAAGCATTGCCCTAAACTGGCTCGTAGAACACTTTTGTATTCCTAGAGCTTAGAAGGTAAAAGTAAAGTGTTCTATGAAAACTAATTTTTTACAGACTGCATGCTTTGACAAGCGATCCATCATAATTCCCTGCTCCAGAAGAAGCTGTATATCCAGCCCCAACAAAGCCTCCATCAGTCGTCTGCAAAACAGAGGAAATTCCATCATCCAGCTTTCCTCCAAGTGTTTGTTCCCACAGCTTCTTTCCACTTGCGTCTGTTTTCATAAGCCAGCTATCAGCAAGTTCATTATCATCATAACCTGTATGTCCTGCCACAATATAGCCTTCGTCATTCGTCTGCTGAACAGAGGAAAAGGTCTCACCAATACTTTCGCCATATGTTTGCTCCCATTGCATGTTTCCATCTGCGTCTATTTTCATAAGCAAACTTTCACCGCTTCCTGTTCCTGTATAATCCCTATGTCCTGCTACAACATAGCCTTCATCAATTGTCTGCTGAACAGAAAGAAGGTAGTCATTTTTAGTTCCTCCATATGTTTTTTCCCAGAGCATGTTTCCATCTGCGTCTGTTTTCATAAGTAAGCTGTCACTCTCTCCAGCTCCAGAAGAAAATGTATGCCCTGTTGCAATATAGCCTCCATCAGTCGTCTGTTGAACAAAAAAGAACTTATCATCATCACTTCCACCATATGTTTGCTCCCACTGCATGTTTCCATCTGCGTCTATTTTCATAAGCAAGCTATCACTCCCTCCTGCTCCAGAAGAACGCGTAGATCCTGCAACAATATACTCACCATCATTCGTCTGTTGAACAGAGCGAATTGCATCAGAGTCACTTCCTCCATATGTTTGCTTCCACAGAATATTTCCCTCAGCGTCTGTTTTCATCAGCAAGATATCATACATCCCAGCGCCAAAAGAATCTGTATATCCAGCCCAAATATAGTTTTCATCATTTGTTTGCTGTACAGAAAGAAGGTAGTCATTTTTAGTTCCGCCATATGTTTTTTCCCAGAGCATGTTTCCGTCTGCATCCGTTTTCATAAGCGATCCATCAACAGACCCTGCCCCAGAAGAAGATGTATATCCTGCCACAACAAAACCTCCATCAGCCGTTTGCTTAACAGAAGAAATAATATCATCTTCACTTCCCCCATATGTTTGCTCCCACACAACACAGGATTTTGGACCAGTACCACGTTCGAGAACCCAAATTTCATCGTGGCAACCCACTAAAAGTCCTAATCCCGCGTATCTTCCAATAGTCAATAATTGTTCGAGTTTTTTCATTTTTGTTTCCTCTATATAATAGTGAAAAGAATTCTTTATAGCTATTTAAACTTTATCCAACTTAGGCTCTGTAGAACACTTTTGAATTTCCAGAGTTCAAGAGGGGAAGAATAAAGAATTTATTCAAGCTTTTTTTCTATATCTTTTCTATAAAGATCATCACAATGTTGTTCAAATTCATGCCAGCCTTTGTCTGTTGCCTGCAAGCGTGCATAGACAATAACTTTTTGTACGCCTATCTTTGATTCAATATCCCAAAGTACAGCGTTTGCTTCACCTAAAGCATCTTCTAATGTATCTGCTTTCACATAAAACACATTATCATCATCTTCTACATCCCTAGTAATGACATGTGCTTTAAAATATTGAACTAAGTATTCATTCATAAAAAAATTCTTTTTTCAGGTATTTATAAAAGTACCTCTTCTAAGGCTTATATCGATCAGGCGTTCTAGGAAATGCAATAGCATCTTTAATACTATCTAAACCACAAATCCATGCAATAACTCGTTCTGTACCCATACCAAAGCCACCATGAGGAACACTTCCATACCTTCGCGTATCTAAGTAAAAATCATAGTCTCGTGGATTCTCACCTATTTTTTTCAAATTATCTTCTATCTTAGAAATATTTTCTTCTCTTTGAGAAGCGCCAACAATTTCTCCATATCCTTCAGGAGCAATGATATCAAATCCTAAAACCACTTTAGGATTTTCAGGGTCTTCTTTCATATAAAATGCCTTCACAATTTTTGGATATCGTGTAATAATCACAGGAGTATCATACCATTCAGAGATTTTATCTTCTTCCACTGTTCGAAGATCTTTCCCCCATTCTATTTTTATTTTTGCTTTTTTTTCTAATTCTTTCAAAACATCAGTGTATGTCGTTCGCGGAAAAGCTTTTTTCACAGTGGGTTCTAGTTTCTTCACATCTCTTTCTAAAATCTTTAATTCATCCTTATTATTTTCTAAAACAGCTTTCACACATGCCTTAATCAGACCTTCTGCATGGTCTTGAATATCTTCAAACTTGCTCCAAGCCATTTCCATCTCTGCATGCCAATATTCTGTGAGATGCCTAGAAGTTTTTGATTTTTCTGCTCGAAAAGAAGGTGCAATAGTATAAATCTTTTCTAAAGAAAATATTGCAGGTTCTGCTTGGAGCTGCCATGTTTGTGCAAGAAAAACAAAATCACCAAAATAAGGCACTTTAAAGACTTCAGATCCTCCCTCTGCTTGTGTTGGTTGAAAAATAGGACTTTGATACTCATAAAAACCATGGCTTCGAAAATACTGATGCACTGCACCAAAAACAGTACTTCGAATTTTAAGAATTGCAGTCATTCTTCTAGAACGCAACCAGAGGTGTCTATTATCTGCAAGAAATTCAATGCTTGTATCTTTTTGAATAGGAAAATTATCACATTTGCCAATAATTTTTAAATCTGTAACAGCTACCTCATATCCTGTTGGCGCTCGTTCATCTTTTTTGATCTCTCCAGTAAGTTCTAAAGAAGTTTCTATACGAATACTCTCTGCATCCTTCCATATTTTTTCAGAGACTTTTTCTTTTTCCACAACACATTGAATAATATTAGAAGAATCTCTAAGGGTAATAAATCGTAATTTATTCGAGCCTCTTTCTCTGTAACACCAGCCATGCAAAGAAACCTTCCCTTTTCCATGCTTCATTGCTTCTTGAATGGAGATAATCATAGCTAAGTGGATTTTTCTAGAATTTAAATAGCTAACGGTGCAAGTTATTTTGTGTAGGACAATCATACTAAAAGATTTATATAGCTAACGGTAACTTTTTAAACCTAATCAAAGCCTAAAAATCTATGTTTACTCTTATCAAAGAAGATGGAAATGCACGCCTAGCTTTGTTAAAAACTAAATCTGGAGAGGCAGAAACTCCTTTCTTCATGCCAGTAGCAACAAAAGCAGTAGGTCGCTTTGTCTCTGCAGAAGATTATATCTCTGTGAATGCAAAAGCAATCATAGCAAATGCATTCTTTCTCTCTTTAGATCCAGGTCTGGAAACTTTTGAAAAAATTGGTGGAATACACAAATTTATGAATTATCCTGGAATTATTTTTACTGATTGTGGTGGTTTTCAAATGCTTCGAGAGAGTCTTTTGTTAGAAACAACAAATAATGGAATTCTTTTAAAAAATCCTGGTGGCAAAGATGTTTTTATGCGACCAGAAAAATTATTAGAAATTAGTAAAAAAATTGATTCTGATGTGATAATGGCATTAGATTGTGTACTTCCTTATGGAAGATCACGAGAAGAATATGTGGAAGCATTAAAAAAATCACATCGTTGGACAAAAAAGTGTAAAGACCTTCACACAGAAAAACAATTACTTTTTGGGATTACACAAGGTGGGACATTTGAAGATCTTAGAGAATCAAGTGCAAAAGCAATAAATGCAATGGACTTTGATGGCCATGCAATTGGTGGTGTTGGGATTGGTGAACCAACAGAACTCCTCTACAAAATGGTAGAAGTTTCTATTCCTCACTTAGACAAAAACAAACCAAGATATGTGATGGGTTTAGGAAAACCTGAACAAATTATTGAATGTGTGGAAAGGGGTATTGATATATTTGATAGTATTTATCCACAAAAGAATGGGAGGCATGGAATGCTCTTTACTTTTCAAGGGATTATAGATTTAGGAAAGGGAATCTATAAATTTGATGAGAAGCCTATTGAAGAATCTTGTATGTGCTTCAGTTGTAAAACATTTTCTCGTGCATACCTTAGATATTTACTAAAAAAAGATGATGCAGTAGGAAAAAGATATTTAACTATCCACAATCTCTATTTCATGCAGGAATTTATGAGGAAAATACGAGAAAGCATCAAGCAAGGAAGATTTCAAGAATTTAAAAAAGGATTTTTAGAGAAACATAAGAAAATTTAAATTTTTAAAGAAAGAATTTTTTGTTTTTCCCCTCCAAAAACTGGCTCATATATCAAATCCATAATTGAAGGTTTTAAACAATACCAAGCATATCCTGATGGAAGAGAATAATCTGCAGCTTTTCCTCTTTTTTTTCTATACAGTGTTAATATTTTCTCTGTATCTAAAAACAACTTTCCTGCAATACCAGCAATTTGCAAACCTTTATCAGGCTCATCAGTTCTCTGTGTTAATGTAATACTTCCAGCTACAGAGGGATTTCTTTCCAGAGCACGAGAATGCCTAGCAAGCATATGTGATGCCCAGTAAATATCTAAGTCATTATGGACGTAAATCACATCCGCAACCCAGAGTCCAACTGTATCAGAAGTTGCTAAGCTCATCAAATAACCTTCTTGAAGAATTTCAGAAATATACTTTTGTAAATCATTCATTTTAAGGAGTCAATCGCTCAGGATCCCTTGGAAGAAGAATTGCTTCTCGAATATTTCCCAAATCTAAAAGTCTTTCAGTAACTCTATCTAACCCTAAACCAACACCACCATGAGGAGGACAGCCATAACGAAAAATATCTCTATAGAAAGGCATCTTTGTAAGATCCAATCCTTTTTCTTTGCACTGCGCTTCAAGAATCTCTAATCGATGCTCTCTTTGTGCTCCTGTCGCAATTTCTACTCCTTTATACACAAGATCAAAAGACTTTGTCACGCTCTTATCTTTCTCTGGTCGCATATGATAAAAAGGCCTTTTTGTCCAAGGATAATCAAGCATAAACACAAAATCACATTTATATTTCTCTTTCACATACGCACCAATCATTCTTTCCCCTTCCGCATCAAGATCTTCATGTTCAGGAATAATTTTCCCTTTCTCCTTCAATATCTTTCGTGCATCTCGTAAAGAGAGCCTTGGAATCTTCGTAGGAACAGAAACAACAACACCCAATCTTTTTAATTCTTCTTTACATGTTTTCTGAATCTCTGTCAATAAATAAATTAAGTATTTTTCAGTCATTTTCATAATATCTTCTTCGCCTTCAATAAATCCTATTTCAAAATCTATTCCAACAAATTCAGTAAGATGTCTTGTTGTATGTGACTTTTCTGCGCGAAAGATAGGCCCTATTTCGTACACTCGCTCTAAACCAGAAACAACAAACATTTGTTTATAGATCTGAGGTGATTGTGCAAGAGAAGCTGTTTTTCCAAAATAAGGAATTTTAAATTCTTCTGCACCTGACTCAACGCCTGAAGCAGTGAGTTTAGGGCTTTGTATTGCAATAAATTTCTCCTTTGTAAAGAAGTTCACTGTATGACTATAAATGAAGGAGCGTACAGTAAAAATATCTGTTATTTTTTGTCTTCGTACATCTAAAAATCGATAATCTAATCTTTTATCTAAACCTGTTGTCGTATCTTCAGATATTTCAATAGGCAATGGTGCCTCAGCCATACTCAAAACTTCTAAAGACGCTGCAGCAACTTCAATCTCTCCTGTTTTCATATCTGCTTTTACCTGATTCGCAGGTCGAGCATGGACTTTTCCTGTAATATGTACAACAGATTGAGGCTTTATGTGTTGAAATTTCTCTGTAAGTGTCTTATCTAAAAAGACTTGTATGATTCCTGTTCGATCTCTGAGTAATAAGAAAGAAATTTTTCCTGTGAGACGAAGCGTATCAACCCAGCCAGAAAGTTCTATATTTTTTCCCACTTCTGCCTTGCTCAATTCCCCGCATCGCTGTTTTTGCATCTGAATAAAAAAAGAATAGAGCTATATAAAGTTTGCTTATGGAGAAAAATCACCATTCTTACTTATTGCTGAATTTCTAAACGTAAAACTATACTTCTCTAAGTAAAAATTTCCCAAACTATAAAGAAAAATTAAAAAGAGGTTTGCCTCTTATTTTTCGGGATGACTTGCTTTGTATATTTCGTGTGCAGCATCAACAGCAGCTTGGTCAATAAATCCCTGTTTCAATCCATACTTAAGTGCATATCTATTAACAGGTGCACCATTTACACCATGTCTTGTAATTATATCTAAAGCATCTCTTGCT
>JAUYPF010000052.1 GCA_030697685.1 bacterium
TTAATGTGATTCTTCCAGAACAAGAGGAAGTTGTTGTATATTTCTTATTTATGATATTTAATAATGGAAGGATATCTGGATCAACGAATCCTTGAGGAGATTTGTCTAGTTTTTTTTTAAGAATACTTTTCATTTGAGTAAAAAGCCTAATTCATTCAAGAATTGAGTATAATTAGTTCTAAAAGTCTCATGCAGGTTATCATAAAACTGAGAAAGAATAAAAGTGTATCTTTCTTCCATTTCTCTTTTTGAGCAAGGAATTTTGTTTAATGCTGATCCAATATCTGCTTTGTCTTTTTCTGACCATCTATCAACTTTTGTAAGGATCATATCATAGAGGTTCATAGTAAAAAGCTCAATATTTGAAAATGGACTTCCTGTATGCGAAGCCCTTTGCAGCATATCTGGAAATCGTACTGGTTGCACCCACCCATCGAGAAAAACATCTACTCGTACTTTTGTTCTCCTTGAATATACTCTTGCAAAATCAATAACATCTGCATCTGGTACGAAGACGCAGATATCCACATCTTTTGTTCCATCCTTTACATTAAGAAGATTTAATGCATTTCCTCCCATAGCAATAACTACCCTTTTCTTATCTGAATTTGCATCTAATTCGCTTAAGAAGTTATAAAGTAAAGGGTCCATCTTGATACGACTCAACTTGTTCTTGAAATGACTTTTTCGGATAGCCTCCAAAAACGCCACACTCTTTCATTAAAGGCGTTTGCTCACTTCTACAGAGATTTTCATAACTCTCTATTGGTCTTGAATGCTCTCTTAAAATACTCCTTATTTCTTCTCCTCCAAGCCACTGATCTTCAGGATCTCTTTTGTCTTCTAAATACACTATGATCCTTTCTAGGCCACTCTTTTCTGTTGTTAATTCTTCAGCAATTCGTACTATATATAAAAGTTGATTTTGTACTCCTTCTCTATATGCATTTTTTGCAAGGCCTTGAAGATCAAGTTTTTCATTTGTAATGACAGAGGGAAGAACTTCTATACAACGAGCACCATAGTTTCCTCTTAATAAGCCTTTAATATCTTTTACTACTTTTTCTCTTGCAATAATATAAGGGTCTTTCCACATTTTCTCTCTATAATATATGTTTCTTTTCTATTTAAGACTTCCTTTTATCAAGTTTACTCTTCTGCAAGATTGTGACTTTCGATTTCATGAAGGTGCTCCTTATCATTTAAGAGATGTACTGTATGCTCTTTGTTTTCTTCTATTTCAAGGATAGATATTTCTGCATTTTGTGGGCGATATTTATCATATTCTTCCCAATTTAAAGGCCTTTTTAAAAGTGCAAGCATGAGAGCCCCAAAGATACCACCATGACCAACAAGAAGAACAGCCTTTTTTTTATGTTTTTGTATGAGCTTGTTATAGAAACCAATAATTCTTTGTTGTGCTTCTATAAAAGATTCTCCACCTTCAGGTTTATATTCATGGAAATGATTGAAATAATTTTCTTTAATCTTTGGATCTTTATTTATGGGACGACCTTCATGTTTTCCTGCGTGCACTTCTCTCAGCTCTTCTGTAGTCACTAAAGGAACAAAGGAATGGAATTTGAGAATTTCTTGCGCAGTCTCTTTTGTTCTTGTTAAATCACTGGAGTAAGCATAGTCTATTTTTTCGTTTTTTAATCTTAGAGCAATTCTTTGTGCTTGTTTTCTTCCTAAAAGAGTTAAACTGCTTTCTCCATGGCCTTGGACAATACCACTCACATTTGCATCTGTTTGTCCGTGGCGCACCATAATGAGTTTCATAGATCTTTTGATTAAAAAGAGCTTTATTAATGCTTCTTTTTTATTTTTTTAATATCTTCTACTGTAATCCATGCTGCCATAAGACCATAGCCCTTTTTATTGATTTCAAAAGGTGTTATTTCTTGTACATCTTTGATAAAAATTAATGTGATATACTTATATTTTTGTTTAAGGTAGTCATCTACATTTCTGTTTTGGAGACAAATCTTCTCTGCATATTTTTCAAGAATATCTTTGTATTTTTCTCTAGTCATATCTGAAAAGAACAACACTTTTTCTACACTTGCTTTTACTGTTACAGGCTCTCCAGAATCTTTGAAATAGATTGTATCTCTAGTTTTAATTATTCCATACGGAGTCTTTTTTAATTTGTACCAACGCGATTCTATTGATTTTTCTCCAGAAATAATTTTTTGCAAAAGTTTTCTTTTTTTATCAAGGATGGCAAGGTGATCCATTTTAGATGATAAATCTCTTTCTCTTTAAATACTTCTTTAGTAAACTTTTTAAAAGATATAAAAAAAGTTAAAACTATGATTCCAGGATATAATGCCCCAAGAGCGAGTGCCAAACAATATGAAGATTTTTTAGAAATTCTTGTTAAAGGACTTTCTGGGCTTCAAGATGAAGATATTTCTTTTATGATTTATGGTTCTTATGCTGGTGGGCGAGCACAGCATGGAAGAAGTGATATTGATGCCTGTCTTCTTGTCCCTGGAGAAGTTGTTACAAATAAATCAGTACTTGATGCAGCTGCACTTGTTGTTGCTTCTGCACAAAGGGATAATACGATTCCTTTTCAAGTTGCTGTAAGTGATTGGATACTTTTTGCTGATGAGAGATTTAGTCCATACATGCATAATTTTAAAGAATATTTTGAGCAAGGTAGAGTTCTTGTCGGAAGAGATCCTCGAGAAACATTGACTAAAGAAACTTATAGAGATGAAGTTTTTGTGAGTCTTGCATTTAATCTAAGAAAGGCACGAACAGGAATACTACTCTCTTATTACCATGAGGAACAAGACTATGAAAAGTTGGTTAAAGATTTTCAAAAAATAATAGATTCTAGTTTACGTGCTGGAACTCAATTGCTACGCATGCGTGATGGGATAGCTAGGTCAGAGAAATTCTCAGGAATGAATATTAATGATATTTATCAGGTGAATATTTCTTGCTTAGAAGAAGTTCGTTGGCTCTATAAAGATCTTTCACGATTAGATGAGATTTATTTAAAGCCAGAAAGAATGAGAAATATGATGGTGCGATCTACGACTTGCTTTGAGACTATGATTCAAGAATATAGAAAAGAGTATCCTGAGAAATAACCATTATTTTGTCATAATCTTTAAAAATAGATTTTTGCAGATTTAGTATATGACTCTGACTAAAAGATATGTTTCTTCTGGTGCTGAAAAATGGCTTTGTGGTGCATTTTATCTGGATGGTTCTGGTAAAATTGGAGACTTTGATTATAGAACTGAAAGTGAAACTATAGAACTTGTAGATTATATGGGTGGAGATGCAACTGTTCTTCGTGTTGCAACTGCAGGGCATGGAATCGAAATTTTTCCAGAAAAACCTACTGAAGAGAATTTTTTAGAACATCTTGTTGCAAAAGGTATTACTGCTCCATTTCGCTCCGTTCAGTTTCAATTTTGTATGCAGGCACCGATTCAAACTGCACTTACTTTTGTCTATGATCCACGCGTGAGTGTGAATGAATATTCTGGAAGGTATTCTGTGATGATTGATAGTTCACATCTTCCCTCTCCAGAAAGTATTGCTTCTCAATTAAAAGGTTCTTCACTTGAAACAAATGCACAGGGAATTCATAATATTTTAAAACAACAGAGAGGAATTACATATCATCGCTATAAACAGCTGATGGATCTTGATCTTGCTCGAGAACTTGCACGAATAGGCCTTGGTATAGACAATGACACAAAATATTATTGGAAAATTGATCTTCCTAATCTTGCTTCTTTTGTGCAAACACAAAGAAAACTTCTTTCACCAGAAAGTATCACACGAACTTATGTAGAGACTATTGCAAAGATTGCTGAGGAGAGTGCACCAATTGCATGGAAGGCTCTTTTTTCTGCTTCTCCCAAAGAGATTACTTTAACAATGCCTTCTGATGAAGTTATTGTTGATCCACCATTAAATGCTGCGGCTTGGGAAGCAAAGGAAACAAAAAGAGTAACTGTTGCAGCTTTAGAGGATGTTCTTTTTGTTGAAAAAAAATATTTAGAAGATGGTGCATTTCAGGTTGTTGATTATCTTGGTGATGATAGTACTCCTGCACGTGCAGCGCGAGCAAGTTATGGAAGAGGAACAGCAAAACTTCAAGAGGATAAAGGGCTTATTCGAACACTTGTACGAGATCTGCATACTTCACCTATAGAAATGACTAGCCTTGCATTTGAATCAAAAACCCCTCTTTTTGTCGACCCTAGACAAGCTGGAAGACATCGAACACTGCCTCATCATCAGTTTATGGGATATGCACCTTTAGGAAGTAAATTCTTTCTCCCTGGAGAAGATCAATTATGTTATCAAGATAGAACAAATAGGCAAGGAAGAGGAAAAGAAATGGATGATGAAGACAAATGTAAGGCATTAACTCTTCTTCGAGATACTTTTGCTATAGAACAAGATATTGTTAGACAACTGAGAGAATATGATGCTCCTGAAGAATTAATTCGATCTATAAAAGGTGTTGGATTCTATACAAGAGGCTGGAGATGTGGAGATGGACATAATCTTTCACATTTTTTACGATTACGGCTAGATATACATGCACAAAAAGAGATAAGAGATTTTGCTGCATTAATTGATGATGCACATAGGAAACATACTCCTAATGTTAATGAGGCGTTATATGATTATCATATCAATGGTATGAGACTTAGTAGAATGGAAGTTGAAGAGCTCATGAATTATATTAATCTTGAAGCTGTACCTATTGAAAGTTTAGAAACCTATAGAAGAGCGGGTTTTGTTAAAAAGAAAAAAGGAGAAGATGTTGAGTTCTTAAATCTTGATGGGCAGGGTTTACAAAAGAAATTATGGAGATTTAGAGGATTAAAAAATGGTACATAAATTTCCTGGAACATTTACTGTTGTTGATGGGCTTGATGGAATTGGAAAAGGGGTTGCTCTTCAAGGAATTGTTGAACTTTTAAAAGAAAATGGAAAAATAATATTTTCCTTAGACCATTATTGGAGATCTAATATTAACCATCCTGATTTTGATAGGAATTGTAAGACTGATGCTTATGTCTCTCTGAAAGATTTTGATGTTATTATTTCTTCAGAACCAACATATACACAAGTTGGACTTGCTATAAGAGAAGAAGTTATTGCTAAAAATGGAAGGCAGTATTCTGCAAAACAAACTGCGGAGCTTTATTCTGTGGATAGACTTATTCTGTATAAAAGAGTATTGTTACCAGCGTTAGCTGCTGGAAAACATGTGCTTCAATCACGAAGTGTTTCTACTTCTCTTGTTTATCAATCAAGTCAAACTCTTGCCCCTGGTGAGAGAGCCATCTCTATTGAAGAAATTATGAGACTTGAAGGTAATCGTTTTTGTTTAGATCAAGGACCTAATCTTCTTATTATTCCTACTATTGAAAATGTGGAAGAAGTTATGCAAAGACTTTCTAAAAGAGATAAAAAAGATAATGCAGAATTTGAGAGTTTAGAGTTTCAAATGAAAATTAAACCTTTGTATGAAAGTAGTAGTTTACGAGATATTTTTGAAGATCGAGGAGCTATAGTTAAATATTTAGATGCAGGAATTTCTATTGAAGATACAAAAAGACAGGCTGTACAGATTTATTCTGAGATTTTTCCTCATCTTTTTTCTTAAAGCATTTTCCCTAGTAAAATTATTATAAAAATACCTACAGTATTCAAAAGAAAAGCAATGAATATAAACATCCTTTGGGATACTGTTCGTGAAGCAGCAAGTAAACTTACACCAATCTCATCAGGCAAAGGAGAAGCAATGATGAAACCAGCAACGATAAGAAGAAGATATTTTTTTATTTTATGAGGAGTTTTTTTGCTCATTTCTCTTACAAGCTTTTCTTTGGAGAGTTTTCGTAATTCATCTGCAAAGGAATAGCGAAGAATGTTAAATATAAGAAGATCTGTACATAGTGCCCCAAGACCACCAATAATACTTGCTAAAAAAATACTCTGGGACTTTGCTAGGATAAGAAACATTACTGTACCAATCGCTGCGCTAAAGCCATAGGAAAAAAACATTCCTGAAAGAAAAGTCCCAAGGTAGCCTAAGTTTAAGATTACATTATGAACTGCAGAAAGATCTTTTGATTGAAAAAGGTAGTATGCTCCTATGAAAGAAAAAATTAAGAGAAGGAATTTAGGATATTTTATTTTCATTCTTTTTTTCTATAGCTTTCTTCTTTAAATACTCGCCGTAAAGCTTAAAAACAATTACTCTTCTCGTATGGTATGGCAAAATTACTCTACAATGGAAAAGAAATTGAAGTAAAAGATGGAGAAGCTATCAAGGATTATGTTAGAGAATTAGGAGTGCCTTTTGGCTGTGAACATGGTGTATGTGGTACCTGTCAAATAGATATTGTTTCTGGAGAGGAAAATCTCAATGCACTCAATGAAGCAGAAGAAGACATGGGAAGAGATAGAACACATCGTTTGGCATGTCAATGTAAAGTTCTCAAAGGAAATGTAGAGATTCGGTTCTAAATATCAGGAATAATTTGCTTAAAGAGTTGTTATTATTCTAAAAGGAAAATAAATGTTTATATAATTCTAACAAACCAATAAATAGATATGAAACAAAAATATCCTTCTTTTAACAAGACATTTTTTACTACATTTTTAGTTATTGCTCCCAGGATTGAACAATTATAACAAGGCCTTCTTTTAGTTGTATTTCTATGTTCTTTTCTATCGCTTTATTTCGTAATGTTCTTGATTTGTAGGGAATAATTGTTTCTTTCTCTAAGGGCCATTCTAACCCTTTTGTTTTTAACACTTTTGTTTTTTTCAGAGGGATAATTGATATTGTATGGCCTTTACAGTTCTTTATTTTTTGTGTATTTTTTGTTACATATATAATCTGATTAGTAGTATAAACAGAAGCTCTTTGTCCATTCTCTACAAGTGTAACTAATGAGAATATATTCCCCAGAGTATGATCCAGGAGAGAGCTTATTCCACCAATAATGATCTTACTTGCTTTAGGATATTTCTTGCATGCATAACTGAAAGCAAGCTCTCCATCTGTACAATCTTTATTTTCAGGATATTTTTTAATAGAATAGTTATTTTCTTCACACCACATCTTTTCTTTTTTAGAAACAGAATCTAAATCTCCAATCAAAAGAAGATTCTTAGGTTTGTAAGGTAAATCTAATACAAGTTTAATACCACTATCTGCACAGATAATTGGTTCTTCTATTTTTGGTTTTAATTTTAGAAATACTTGTTTATCTGCACCATGAAGAAATATAAAAATTCTCATGATATTATTATAACCTCTACATTCATAAATTTATCTTTAGCTCAATTCTCATTTAGTGGGCTATTTTTGTAATGATTTCCTTTGCTTTAATTCATTTAACAAAGAACTGTCTATCTTAGGTTTCAAAGCATATTTTCCTATCTCTTTTTCCCATTTTATTTTATTCTCTTTTTTATTTAACCATGGATCTGTATATTCTTCTGAAATTTGTACGTTCTTTACTTTTCCTGTGATTATTCCTTTGTTTATTTCTATGTCTGCATGAAATATTGCTTCTCCAAACGAGGAGGCTTCTTTTCTATACATAAGTTCTCTTTTTATTGCGCGTATTCTACAGGGTTCTTGACTGCATGCCCCAATACTTTCTAAAAAATGAAATTTTAAAGTACTAATAGAATCTCCTTTTTCAAAGACATCTAGGCAATTACGAAGATCCTTTGTTTGAAATTCCATTTCACTTTTCTTTCCACAATACGGACAAAGTTCTTTTAATATTATGCTATCAAATAATCCCATACATTTTTCTTAGCATTTTAAGATTAAAAACTTTTCCTAACTCAGTTCTAACATCAACTCATCAGGATCTTCAAGAAATTCTTTGAGTTTATTTGTGAATAAAGCTGCGTGTGCACCATCGAGAATTCTATGATCAAAGGCAATACTTACAGGGAGTACTTTTCTTATTTGGATTTTTCCATTAACTACTAGAGGCTTTTCGTAGATTTTTCCAAGAGCAAGGACTGCTGCTTCTCCGATATTAAGAATAGGAGTTGCATACATTCCACCTATAGAACCAATATTTGTTATAGTAAATGTACTTCCTTTAAGATCCATAAGATCTAAGGTTCTTTGTCTTGCTTGCTCAGATAATTTTCGGATTTCCTTTGCAATTTCAATTAAAGATTTCTTTTCTGCACCTTTAATTACTGGAACAATAAGGCCTTCTTCTGTTGCAACTGCAATGCCAATATTATAATACTTCTTTATTACAATTGCATCTTGTTCTAAAGAAGAATTTAAAATTTTATTTTCTTTTAAAGAAGCTATTACTGCTTTGATAATATAAGGAAGGAATGTTATTTTTACATCTTTGACTTTTTTCTTTTCTTTTTCACGAATATTCCAGAGTTCTGTCACATCAATTTCATCCATATGCGTGACGATAGGAATTGTAGCTTGTTTTTCCATATTTATTTTAATTTGTGCACGAAGACCTTGTAAAGGGATTCTATCGACATAGCCATACATATCATATTTTTTTGTGATTTGAATTTGTGCACTTAGTTTAGAAGTTTCTTTTTTGAGATCAGATTCGAGAATTTCCCCTTGTTTTCCTGAGCCTTTTATTGTTGCTAGATCAATACTCATTTCTTTTGCGAGTTTTCTAACAGAAGGAAGTGATTTTATTTCTTTGCTTGCGATTTTGCTTTTATTTTCTTTTGGTGCTGCTTTTACTTCTGTTGCTTCTTCTAATTCTCCAACAACAGATTGACCCTTTTTCGGAGCAGTTTTTTGAATTTTTATTTTTTCCATTTCACTACCAATATCTACAAGAGTTTCTCCTACTTTCACTATATCTCCTGCTTTGAAATATATTTTGAGAATTTTTCCTGTAACTGGTGAGGGTAGCTCAACCACAGCTTTATCTGTTTCTACTTTTATTAGAGGCTGGTCTTCTTTAACGATATCCCCTTCCTTTACTAACCAAGAAACAATATGGCCTTCATGAATACCTTCTCCTACATCTGGAAATTTAAATTGTGTAACCATCTAAAAATTCATCACCTTCTCAATTGCTTCTGCAATTCTTTTTTCATCCACAAAATAA
Source organism: bacterium (assembly GCA_030697685.1). Lineage (GTDB taxonomy): Archaea > Nanobdellota > Nanobdellia > SCGC-AAA011-G17 > GW2011-AR17 > JAGVZZ01. Next base: position 9,132 of record JAUYPF010000052.1, read on the forward strand.
TAGTCCTCTAGTTTTGGTAAAGGTACAATAATATCATATCCTGTGACACGTTCTATAGGAGCTTTCAGGTATAATAATGCTTGCTCTTGAATGCGCGTTGCAATCTCTGCAGCCATCCCTAAAGTTCTTTGTGCTTCATGTGCTATCACCACACGACCTGTTTTTTTTACACTCTTGATTATTGTTTCTGTATCTAAAGGACTGAGAGTTCTTAGGTCAATAATTTCTATGGATACATGGCCTTTCAATAATTCTGCTGCTTGCTCACACTCACGCACTGTTGCACCGTAAGAAATAACTGTTACATCAGTTCCTTCTTGTACCATACGCGCTTTCCCGAGAGGAATATTATATTCTTTGTCAGGGACTTCTTGTTTGATTGCACGATACAATCTTTTTGGTTCAAAGAAAATTACAGGATCTGGGTCACGCATTGCAGAAATCATTAAGCCCTTTGCATCATAGGGAGTAGAAGGAATCACTACTTTTATTCCTGGAGTGTGTATATAATATGTTTCTGGAGAATCACTATGATGTTCTAAGGCTTTGATGCCACCACCAATAGGAGAACGAATGACCATAGGACAGGTAAATCTTCCTCGAGAACGATTGCGTATTCGTGCTGCATGATTCACTATTTGATCAAATGCACAAAGCATGAAGCCTTCAAATTGTATTTCTGCAACTGGTTTGAAACCAGCACATGCAAGGCCAATAGATGTTCCTACAATTGCTGATTCCGCCAATGGTGTATCAAAGACTCTTCCTGGATATAATTTTAGTAAGCCTTCTGTGACGCGGAAAACTCCACCATCAATTCCAACATCTTCACCAAGAATAATAATTTCTTTATTTTTTTTCATTTCTTGTTTGAGTGCAAGGTTTATTGCTTCCACCATATTGAGTACTGTCATGAAACTCTTGCCTCCATAGCTGCTTTTTCTTTTTTATATAATGGTGCAGGAAGCCAACAGAGACCACGTGTTTGCGGTGCTTGTGCTTCTTTGATATTTCTATAATGAGATTCTAATTCTTGTACGCGTACTTGTTCTTTTTCTGTGAGAGAAGCTACATTCCAAGTATATCCTCTAAGCATGTGTACTGTTAGTATCTGCCTGAGTTGTTGTTGTGAAGAAGAGCTATATCTTTTGAAGGATGTTAGAATATTTTCCAACTGTTTTTCTGCATCCACTGTATACAAGGAACTATTCATTAAATAAAGCATTGCCTTTGCATCTGGTTGTTCATAGAGGATAAGACCTTGCTGCATTGCATATTTCTGTTTCACATGCTGTGCATTGGCTCCGATCTTTTTTTCTCCAATAAAAATATCATTATTATCCACCACTGCTGAAGGAACTCCCAAGCTTGTGAATGCTGCTACGATTCTTCCACAATACTGTTCATATGTTGCTCTTGGATTTCTTTCTGAAATAGGAACAAATAGACTATAGGAAAATTCTGTATCTGGAAAATGCACCACTGCTTTTCCTCCTGTTGTTAGGCGAACTACTTTGAATCCTTTTTCTCGACAGGCTTTGAAATTAAGATCAGAAAGAGCTTGTCCATTTGCAAGAGACACAGATTTTTCCCAATTATGATATACTAAGGTTGGTGGAGATCGACCACTCTCACACTCTTCAAAAATTACATGATCCATTGCTGCAATGAGAAATGGATTTCTCTTTTCTATTTCTATCAAACGAAATTCCAAGCTCATGCCACCCCACCTGCAATTGTGTATTTGAATATATCTTCTCTTGGTGCACGAGGAATTGCTTCATATGATTTTACTGCTTTGTCTACTATTGCTTCACATTCTTTTTGTAATTCTGTTTCTTTTTTTTCGTTCCAGAGTTTCTTTTTTTCTAAATATATTTTTACTCTTTGTAGAGGATCTTTCTTTTGCCATTCTTTGACTTCTTTTTCATTTCTATATTTTGCTGCATCATCTGAGGTTGTATGATCAGATATTCGATATGTGTATGCTTCGATGAATGTTGGTCTCCCTTTTAGTGCATCTGCGATTGCATCTTGTGTTGCTTTGTAGACTGCAAAAATATCATTGCCATCTACTTGCACGCCTTTAATGCCAGCAGCAATTGCTTTTTGTGCTAATGTTTTTGCTGCTGTTTGTTTTCTTACTGGAAGAGAAATTGCATACTGATTATTTTGGCAGAGAAAAATCACCGGTGCTTGGAATACGCCTGCAAAGTTTAATGCCTCATTGAGATCACCAGTGGAAGTTGCACCATCACCAAAGTCTGTAAGTACCACTGCATTTTGTTTTTTAAGTTTTAATCCCCAGGCAAAGCCAGTTGCATGTAGAGGTTGTTCACCAACAGTAATACAAAGAGGAAAAACATTGACATTTTCTGGAGGCTTTGCACCTCGCTCGTCACCTCCCCAATAGGAATATAGTTTGTCCATGGGAATCCCTCTTAAAAGCATGCCACCAGAATATCGAAATGAAGGGAAAAGCCAATCTTGTTTTCTTAATGCATATGCAGAACCAATAATTGTTGCTTCTTGCCCAAGCATAGATGCGTAGGTTCCTAGACGACCAGTTCTTTGTAAATTAACTGCTTTTGCATCAAATATTCTTGTGATACACATCCAACGGTATATTTCTAGGACTTGTTTGTCTGAAAGTTTTGGAAAAAGTTTTTTATCAACTTCTCCTTTTTCATTTAGAATTTCTATTCTTTCTATGGTAAAACTTTGGATTTTTTTGATCATCCTTGAGCCCATTTTTTTAAAGTAGCATAATCTACTGCGCCACAAATTGTTTTCTTTGTTTTTTCGTTGTAAAAGAAAGGAACACCACCACAGCTTACAGTATCACATTTTTTTAAAAGGGCTGCATTTTTTGCATTATGCCATGTTTCTAATCTTTCTACTTTCAGCTTCAGTTCTTTTTCTAGTTTTTCTACTAAAGGATCCATATCATGGCAGTGACTACACTCCGTTCCGAAGAAGAATAATAGTTTTGCTCCCATGTTATCACCTCTTGTATATTAAAGTATTTTGTTATTTATAAATTTGTTCCTTAACATTTTATTAATTTTAAGGCTTGTCCGGAATTAAAAAGTAATAGTTAAAAGCCTCGCCATCTTTGTTTTAAGTATGGAACAAAAAACACTTTCTGACGAGGCTTTTAGACACACATTACACGAACAAATAATTAAACTTTACCATTCTTTGGGTTTGCCTTTATATTGGAATAAAGTTGGACCAAAGAAATTCACGAACTATCAGCGTGCTGGGCTGATAGTTCTTTTTTTGCGTAGTAAAAAGAGTCTTCGTGACTTTACCCTTGAACTCAAAGAGTCTCGTTGGACGAGTTGGTTAGGACTAAAGTCTCTTCCTGGAAAAAGTACTCTCCACGACTGGCAAAAACTTTTTGATTTGAAAATGCTTCGTCTTTTTCAAGAAATTCTTCTTTGCAAAGAGAAGCCATCCTTGATGGCAATCGATGCAACTGGCATTGATTCTTGGCAAAGAAGTCGGCATTATGAAAAGAGAATGTTTGAAGGATTAGAACCTTATGAGAGATTAAAGAAAATGCCTTATGCAAAACAAGATATTATTATTGATGTGGATACAGGGCTTATTCATGACTTTGTTTTACGTATGAAACCAAGACATGATACTCTTGGTGCCAAGAGTATTTTCAAAAGAATGAAGCATAAAGGAGTGAAAATTCTTGCAGATAGAGGATATGATTCTGAACCATTACATAAAATTGCCAGTCAAGTGGGCAATGTTTTGTATGCAAAACTAAGAAAAATGAAGAAAGGAAAGCCAGGAGGCTTCTATAGAAAGAAATGTATGATCAAAGATCCAGAGTATAATCGAAGACCAAGAGTCGAATCAGTGTTTAATTCCATCAAACACAGAAGATTGGTTGCATTAAGAAGTAAAGAACCACATATGAAGAAAAGAGAAATAGCATGGCACATTCTCATTTACAATTTAGAGATAATACAAAGAATAAGAACCATTATTCTATGGCTCCTAAAGGAGCCATTCCGGACAAGCCTGTTTTATCTTTTTCTCCTGAGAAATGCTGGACAGTTTGTTGCCCCTTATAGGAGGTTACAATGGGAAGGTTTAAATAGAACAAAAAAACCTTTATTGTAAGCTTTTTGGAGACAAAAAATGAATGAATCACTAAAATTAGGATTATTAACTTTACTAGGTATCACTGTTTTAGGAGGAAGTGCATTACCTTATTATAATGAATATCTTCAGATGAAGAGCAAAGAAGAAACTGTTCATTTTGAGCACGGAAATTTTGATTATAGTATATATTTTAGATGTAGAGGATGGGAAACTCTTGGATGGGAAGGATATTTTTCTTGTGGACAACTCAAAAATATTACTGAAACACACATAGAGCCACAATATGAAGGACTCTATCCTAAAGAAGAATTTTCAGCTTCTCTACAAGCTAAAATGGATTGTATGGGAAACTTTTGTGTGTCTTTTTATCCAGAGATTAAAGCTCAGGTTTGGGAACTATATCAAAAGGAGAAACAATGAAAATAGGCATTATCTCTGATGTACATAGTAAACCAGAACGCGTAGCTTATGGAATACAAAAACTCAAAGACCTAGGAGTAGAAAGACTTATTCTTAATGGAGATATTGGAGAAGCTGGAGACTTGGAAGAGAGTCAAACATTTAGTGCTATTATCTTGGAAACTGTTGGAAAAAGCGGCTTAGAAACATATGTACAACCAGGAAGTCATGAGACCATTTCTGGTTATGGCACTGTTATTGATTTACTTTCTCATAGATATGAAAATATTGTTGATATGACTCGAGAGGCTTCTGTAGATATTGCTGGACATAGATTGCTTTTCCTTCCTGGATCTGATGTGAATCGCGGTGGAGAGTATCATCTTGGTACAGATCTTCCTTCTGGAAGGTATGCTTTTACAGAAGATGGGCTTGTAGGTTTAGAAAATTTTTCTATTTTACAAAAGCTTGTTGAGGATAGAAAAGTCCAAAGACTTGTTGAGTATAAAAATATTCAAGATCTTGTTCCACTTATTAAAAATCCTGAAAAAAGTATTGTTATTTGTCATATTCCTGCGCGATTTAATGTTGGAGCACAAGGCGTTGATTTTGCATACTTTGCTACAAGTCCAAGTGATGGATTTGTTCCAGGGATGGTTATTGAAGGGCAAATACAAGAACTGTTTTCCAGAAAAGAAGGAAGAGAAGCTAGACCTGATGAAATAGATTCTGTTGCACAGGCAAATGGATTTACTTTTCATAAAGAGAATGTAGGAAATGTTGCCTTGCGAACACTTCTTGATGATAATTCTATTCAATATGCAATCAATGGGCATATCCATGAAACAGGGCATCATGCACATAATAGAAAAGGACAGGCTGTTGCTGAATATCTTCCGGCTTCTGAATTATTTTGGAATTCTGGGTGTTTTGATCAAGGACAGATGGGAATTCTTTCTATTGATGATTCTGGTGTTGCGTATCAGAATGTAAAGCTTTAATGTTTTTTCTTTTTCACCATTAAGAACACTAATACTCCTAAGATGAGAAATGCTGCAATAAATCCACCTATTTCTAAATAACTTATAGGATTTTCATTTTCCTCTGCAGTCACATAAAAAATCACAGCAATAGGATCAAACTTTTCATTTTCATAGTTCTTAGCAGGAGAAATTGTAAGTGTTACTGTATATTGTCCTTCCTCAGGAAATTTGTAGGTCATGGAAAACTGATTGCCATGTGAATGGAGTTCATAATCATTTACAAGAAGCACTCCATCTTTAGTAATATCCATACTTCCATCTATGTGTGTGACTGATTTTCCTTCTGCATCATTCACTTCAAAAGAAATAATGCTTGCTTTTTCAGCAATAGGCTCACTTGGAAGAAACTCAATTTCTACAACTTTTCCATCTACTGTTTCTTCATGAGATTCTTCTGCATGTGCAAAAGCAAATGGAATACTTAAAATAATCAAAAAAAATAAAAGTTTTTTCATGTCGTTTCCTCATAAATTATTTCTATTTCATCATCTGCTTTTAAAATATAATCTCCAAAAAGAGTTGTCTCTACTCCATTGACATACATCTTTAATGTATGAGTCTCATCTATACAATTCTCCATAATACAATCTTCTGTAAATGTTTGACCCCAGAGATCAAAAAACTCTTCTAGTGTAAAGTCTCTTTGACATGGACCTTCTACATGAATCTTTCCAGAGCTATCATGTGTATGTATTGGACGCATTATACCACTAAGAATACCAATATTTGCAGGGATGATTATTTGTTCTCCATTTACTGTTATTGTGAGTGTTTGATGAATATGTGACAATATATTCTTATGATCTCCAATGTTTATTTCTGTTACTGGTGCTGTTGCACAATTTTGTGAATTTCCTGCAGCTGTCCAGATAATATAAATTATAAATGCTACTCCAATAATTCCACCAAACCATAACCATGTTTTAGTTTTCATCTTCTTTTTCTCCCATCTATTTTTATAAGAACATATACTGCCAAGAAAACTAGAGCAAAAATAAAAGCCATAAATACAAAAGAAATAAAATTCCAGAAGCTCCAGAATGAATAGCCAAAATAACCTGGGCCATACATCATACTCATCATTCCATAACCCATCATCCCTGAACTCATCATACCATTAGTGTTAGAATACTCTCCACAATACATCCTTTCTGCAAGTGCAATATGAAATTGACTATGTCTTTCTGTACCTTCTTCAAGTCCCATCATCTCGTGCATAGCATCATGTAATGCACCGGGATGCATAAGATCCATATAATATTCTCCTACAACTTCTAATTGTTCATCTGAAAGTTCATCACAAGATGTTTTTGCTTCGACAATAAGCCTTCCTTGTTCTATTTCTTCTTCATGTCCTTCTTCTGCAACTACTACTGATGCAAAAGAAAAAATTAGAAGGAACACTAATAAGCTAAATATTATTATTTTCATTTTTTCACCTCTTTTGGTCTGAATGTCATTTTTTCTTCCTTCTTTTTTTTCTTATTTGATCTTCTATAAAGAAAGATTGTAAGTGCAGCTACTCCGAGAATAACTCCAGGGATAATAAGTTTTTGGGCAATACCACTTAATAAAATATTTGTGAACTCTTGTGCTGGTGCAGCTCCAAGTGCATCTGTTGAAATTCCACATACAGCCATTTTAATCTCCTTTTCTTGCTTCAAAGAGTCGTAAGACATCTCCGAAGGCAAGTGCTTGATCCTTTGTGATTATGAGCCCTGCTTTTTCTATGTTTTGTTTTGTATCACGGTTTATATTAGCCCCAAAGAAAAATTTTGTAAGAGGATTATGGATATCTTGCCAAAAAGCAAGCAAAAAGTTCTTACTTCGAACATGCTCTATCATAATTACTTTTCCATCCTTTTTTATGAGTCTCTGCATTTCTTTCAATGCTTTTATAGGGTCAGGTATGGAACAAAGTACAAATGTTGTCACAATATAATCAAAGTTATTTTCTTTGAAGTCTATATTTTGTGCATCCATATATATCATTTTTGCTTTTGGAAAATTCTTTCTTTTTGCTCTCTCAAGCATTTTTTTACTAAAATCTATTCCTGTATAATCAATATTTTCCCAGTTGTAATAAGGTAAATTTTTTCCTGTGCCAACACCTATCTCTAATACTTTTCCTTTTAGCGGAGAAAGAGTTTTTCTCCTTATTTTTGCAAAGGAGAGTCTTTCTAATGGCAACTCAAACAAATCGTATACTCGTGCAAAACGATCGTATCTTCTCTGGGTTTTTTTTGTCTCATTCATAATTTCTTTCCTTTTAAGAGTAATGAGTTTGTAACGACAGAGACTGAGCTGAGAGCCATTGCTGCTCCTGCAATAATTGGGGAGAGCAACCATCCTGTCCATGGAAATAGTACCCCTGCGGCAATAGGAATACCTAAGACATTGTAAAATAATGCCCAAAACATATTTTGTTTTATTTTTGTCATAGTATATTTGGAAAGTTTAATTGCTCGCGGTACATCTAGGAGATCATTTCTCATGAGAACAATAGAACCAGATTCCATTGCAACATCAGTACCAGAGCCCATTGCAATTCCAATGTCAGCTTGAGCGAGTGCTGGTGCATCATTTATTCCGTCTCCCACCATTGCAACTTTTCCTTTTTGTTGCAGTTTCTTTACATAGTTTGCTTTATCCTCTGGAAGAACTTCTGCAAAAACCTGTGTTATACCTACTTTCTTTGCAATTGCATGTGCTGTACGTGTGTTATCTCCTGTAATCATATACACTTCCAGTCCAAGATCATGCAGTTGCTTTACTGCTTCTGGTGAGGATTCCTTGGTTGTATCTGCAACTGCAATAATACCCAAAAGACTTTTTCCTAAAGCAAGAAGCATGACTGTTTTTCCTTCTTCTTCTAGACGATGCACTTGAGAAATGTACTTTGTCAAAAAAATTCCTTCTTTTGTCATAAGTTTTTGATTCCCAAAAGAATATTTTTTTGTTCCTATGCTTGCAGTAATCCCATACCCTGGAATTGCTTTGAAATTTGTTACTTTGCTGAGAGATATTTTTTTATTCTCTGCAGCTTTCACGATTGCTTCTGCTAAAGAATGTTCAGATGGTTTCTCCAAAGATGCTGCAATCTTAAGAATATCTTCTTTTGTATTTTTCTCAAAAGTAATTATGTCTGTTAACTCTGGTGTTCCTTTTGTAATTGTTCCAGTTTTATCAAAGATTATGTATTTGAGTTCGTGTGCAGTTTCTAAAGCTTCCCCTCCTTTGATGAGAATTCCTTGTTGTGCACCTTTCCCTGTTCCAACCATAATTGCTGTTGGTGTTGCTAAACCTAAAGCACAAGGACAAGCTATTACTAGAACTGCGACTGCTGCTATCAATGCAAAAGAAAATGCTGAGCCTAGAATAGAAAACCATGTAACAAAGGTAAAAAAAGAGATTAAAATTACTATAGGAACAAAATATGCTGAAATCATATCTGCAAATCGCTCAATTGGTGCACGAGAAGCTTGTGCATCCTCAATAAGTTTTACTATTCTTGCAAGAGTTGTGTTTGCTCCAATTTTTGTCGCTTTGAATTTGAATGAACCATGTTTGTTGATTGTTGCTCCTATAACTGAATCTCCTTTTTTCTTTTCTATTGGTATACTCTCACCAGTTACCATACTTTCATCCACAGAAGAATTTCCTTCTATGACAATACCATCTACAGGAATTTTTTCTCCAGGCTTTACTACAATAATATCTCCAACTTGGACTTCATCAATAGCAATTTTTACTTCTTTTCCACTTCTAATTATTGTAGCCATTTTTGGACTTAAGCCAATTAGTTTTTTAATAGCTTCAGAAGTTTTTCCCTTAGCATTTGCTTCAAGATATTTTCCTAGGACTACTAAAGTTATAAGAATTGCAGAGATTTCAAAATACTGACCCATTAAAGGGAAAAATACGACTGCGAAAACAGAGTAGACATAGGCTGCTGTTGTCCCCAGAGCAATCAAAGTATCCATATTTGCAGATTTATTTCGTAAGGCATGATACGTTCCCTTGTAAAATTGCCAGCCAACATAAAATTGTACTGGTGTTGAGAGAATCCACACAACATAATGATGAAGCATCATATCCATAATTTCTATATTAAACCACTCGAAGGCCATTAAGATAAAAATAGGAATTGAAAAAAGAAGACTAATGAGAAACATTTTTTTGTAATACTCTTTTTCTGTTGCAATTAGTTTTGCTTGTGCTTCTGCGACATTTGTTCCTTCTTTGAGAATTTCTGCACCATAGCCTTTGCTTTTTACTGCTTCTTGAAGTTGTTCTATGCTTGCTATCTTTTCATCATAATCTATAGTGGCAGAAGCAGTAGAATAATTCACAGAAGCTTCTTTTACACCATCTATTTTCTTTAATGCCTTTGTAATGATTGTTGCACAAGATGCACAATGCATTCCCGAAATTTGTAGATTTGTTTTTTTCATTTTATTCCTCAACTGTTAATTTTGTGACTCCCATGCCCATAGAACATGTAATAGTAATGCTACCTGTTTCTGTAGGGGTAAATTCTATAATATTATCACTACTTGTAATAAATTTACTTATACCATAAGAAGGAATTTGAATATATCGATAGCAACCTCGTAATGAAGAAGCATCTGCAATAATACGCACTGGTTGATTTACTTTTACTGTGTTTGGTGTTAGGATATAATTAAAAGAATATCCTATTTTCCCATAACTTAATTGAAGATTTTGATAACCATCTTCTGAAATCGTTGCATATGCAGATACACTCGCTGGAATTTCTGAAGCATCTTCCTCTCCACTATAATATATCCAGACGAGTCCTATCACTACAATAAAAAGTATAATGTATGTGCTTGTTTTCACTTTATCCTCCCACCAATGGCGATTTTATTCCAAATAACATAATTATAATTAAAATACTTGTAATGGCTATACTAAAAATAGTGAGTTTTGAAAAAGATATTGGGTCTTTTATTACTTCTTTATTTTCTACCATCTCTTCAAAAATCATATAAGAAAAACCCCAGACAATGGCAAGATTAACTAATATAAACAAAGGCATGAACCAAAGAATATGATCTGAAAATAACATGAGCATTGTCATTGGCCCCATGATTCCACCCATAAGACCAGCCATTAAACCTTGCATTATTCCCATGATGCCGCAACATTTTCCTGTCAATACTCCTGCTGTGATTCCTAAAATTACTCCAACAAGAGAACCCATGAATAAACCATTTGTTGCACCAAATACCGCACCAAGCATCATACCTGTCTGCATACCCATGGTCATTCCAACCATCATACCAAGCATACAAGTTACTCTCGTTTTGTAAGAGAGAAAATGCCAGAGTGCTGCAGATAAACTTGCGACACTTATATTCAAATAGAAAAGCCACCAAGTGTACTTTTCTAGGAAATAAGGGATATTTTTGAAATAGAAAAAATAAATAACTGCTTCTAAAATACTTAGGATTAAAAAAATAGCTAAAGAATATTTTATTAATCTATACTCTAATTCATATTTTGTTTTTTTTCCAAAAAATTCACGCCACTTTCGTTCCGAAATATTTTTTTTCTCAAAAGGATGTAGATCTGCTCTATAACCTGCATCTTTAATTGTCTGTATTAGTTTTTCTGTTTGCACTTTATTTTCATCAAAAGATATTTCTACTGCTGCACTTGAAAAACTTGTATTTTGTATTCCTTCGATTTTGTCAAATCTCTTTTTTAATATTACACTACAGGAATCACATTCCATATCAGGAACATATATTTTTACTTTCATTTCACTTTATATCCTTCTTTTTTTATAATTTCTTGTACTTTCTTTTCTGTAAGTTTTTTTTCATCTACTGTTGCAATTACTGTCCCTTTACTTGCAGAAACTTGGACATCTGTTGCACCTGCGTCTTCCAATTCTTCTTTGATCAACACTTCGCAACTTTTACAGTGCATGCCTTCCACCTTGAGATTGAGTTTTTTCATAGATGAGGAAAAGTAGGATATCTATATAAATTGTTTCTCGAAAGATAGTGCTCTTGAATAGGCTTAAAATGCAGAATTCTTGTTCATAATCGTTTATATTTCAAAAAACTAAAACTTTCTTACTAAGAAGATTTGGTTGGTTTTTCCATGCTCTTTTTTACTGATTATTCCTCTTTCTTCTAAGGACTTCAAAAGAAGTGAAAGAGAAGTTTTTGCTATGCCTGTCCTATAGCGTAGAGTCGATTGTTGAATCCCTTCTTGTTCATGCACTGCTTTCAAAACTTTTTGCTCCTCTTCAGAGAAACCAGCAAGGTAGGCTTGGAACTCATCTTTTTCTTTTACCTCTTTTAATGCATAGGCAACTTCTTTGTGCTGCTGTAGAAGTCTTCTTTGGGATTTATCGAAAAAGAACAAATATAGTCCAGATAATGCTACTGCAAGTGCTAAAAACCCACCAATAAGATATTTGATGAATTGTTGATCATGTACACAGACTCCATCGACGTAACAAACACCATCCTGCTCTTCTATAATTTTATCTAGATAGAGATCTTCTTGTTGTTTTGTAACAAAAAGAAAAATTCCCATGAGAATAGCAATTATTATTAATATTACGCCTAGATGTTTATTATTCATAATAAAAAAAGAAAATAACCAGGCTTTTTAATGGTTATGTTTTACTCCTTATTTCTAATTTTGAATAAATCATGCAGCCAACAATAGCCAATGAAGCTTTCTATAAGTGCTATCCATGCGACAATTATTATAAGCAAATTTACCCAGCTTAGATCAAATCGTAGCGCCCATGGGCCTAACCACCAGAAAGCAAGTGCAAAACGCAGCACTCGATCAATTTTTCCAAGATTTTGTTTCATATTTTTTACCTCTTTTTATTTCCAAATTAATATTTTATAAAATATATATCATAGGAGTTTAAAAAACTTTCTTTAATGAATGCCCAGCCAGACTCTTAAAGCATACCCAATAAGAAAACTTACAAATGCAACAGACAAACTTATTCCAGCCATTTCTATAAATCTTTTTTTGAAAGAAATACCCTGGGTTATAGAAACATAATAACTAAACAATGCTATGATAACTAAAACACTCGAAACAGTACAAAGTAAACTTAGAAAAGGATTTACAAAGAGAAAAAAAGGAAGTACTAAAATGAATACAGTCAAAAGATATACTAAACCAGTGTAGAAAGCTGCAGTAAAAGGTTTTCTTTTTGAATTTTCCGCCCTGATAGATAAATATTCAGAGCTTGCCATAGAGAGAGATGCTGCAATCCCTGTAATCAATCCCGCTAAGGCAATGATACTAGTATTTTGTAATGCAAAGGTGAGCCCGGCTAATGTTCCTGTAATCTCTACTAAAGCATCACTCATCCCGAGAACAATAGAGCCAATATATTTATTTTTCCCTTTAGGAAAATGCTTATTTCTCTTTTTCATTTCTTTCTTACAAGGGTTTTTTCTTTTTAAAGTTTCCTAGAAAATCTTTGGGATCAATGCTTTTACCCTTTGTTTGTATTCTTTATAATCAGAAAAAGCTTGTTCTAAAGTTTGTTCTTCTACTCTCATTCTATAATAACCTGCTGGAAGAAGAAAAAATATTGCTGCCAAAAAGCCAAGCCATGTTTGAAAAAATATGCACCAACCAATTACTTCTAAAAGTAAGCCTGTATATCCAGGATGACGCATATATGCATAAAGACCATCTTGTTTGACTTTATGGCCTTCCATAATCTTTACATTAAAAGTAAATAATTCTCCTAATTGTATTCTTGCTGTTGTCCGGATAATTGCTCCTATAAGAAAAAGAAGAAGACCTAAACTATAGAAGTAATATACTCCCCCTTCTAAAGCATAAATTTCGTAAAATGTTGCAATGATAATCAGAGCCAAAGAAATTAATAGTGCATGCAAGGAATATTTGTCAAAAGATTTTCCTCCTTTGCGAAAGCCAAAAAACATTATAATTTTTTCTTTCATTAAAAAAGAGTATTTTTAGATTTAATAAATCTTTAGTTAACCCTAAAGGAAAGATTTTTAAATATACTCATGCTATAAGATTTTATGAAAAAAGTTTTGGTGATTACTGGTGTTATTATTCTTGTGCTTCTTTTGCTTGCTGTTCTTGGATATTTTTTCTTCGTTCCTTCTTCTGATGAGGGTGAATTATTCGGAGCAGGTTATGAGACACTAGATAAAGGTTCTCTTCCAGATACAAATCCTTTTGATGATACAAATCCATTTGCTTATGAAAATCCTTTTACTGGAGAGGAAGAATGAAAGCTTTTCTCTTTATTTTCTTTTTACTTTTTAGTTTATCTTTTGTTGTTGCGGAAGAAATAAGCTATCCCATTTCTGAACTTGGTGATTGTGCTTCTGAAGAAGATTGTCAAATCTATTGTGAAGATGCTGCAAATCAAGAAGCATGCTTTGCCTATGCACAGGAACAAGGAATTTCTGAGTATGTCACAGAACCTATTGAAGAATTGGGAGGATGTCAAACAGAAGAAGAGTGTCGTGTCTTTTGTGATGATCTGAATAATATTGATACTTGTTTTAGCTATGCAAAAGAACATGGTTTGATGAGTGAAGAAGAACTTGAAGAGTTTGAAAAAGTTCTTCCTTTTTTAAAAGCAGGGAAGACGCCAGGTGGGTGTACGAGTCAAGAAGCTTGTGATGTCTATTGTCAAGATACAGAAAATGCTGAAGAATGTATTAACTTTGCACTTGAAGCAGGCTTTATCAAAGAAGAGGATGCAGAAATTGCTCTTGCTTTTATGAAACGAGGAGGAGTTGGACCAGGTGGTTGTACGATGGATGCATGTGAAACATACTGTGAAGATGCTTCTCATATGGGTGAATGTGTGGACTTTGCATATGAACTTGGTGTCATGTCAGAAGAAGATTATAAGTTTGCAAAAAAGTTTGCTGAAAATGGAGGAGTTGGACCAGGTGGATGCCAAGCACGAGAGTGTGAGGCCTATTGTGAAGATGCTTCTCATATGAGTGAATGTGTGGACTTTGCATATGAACTTGGTGCAATATCAGAAGAAGACTACAAGTTTGCAAAGGCATTCGCTGAAAGTGGAGGAGTTGGACCTGGCGGATGTCAAGGGAAAGAATGTAAAGATTATTGTGAAGATACGAGTCATATTATAGAATGTATGAACTGGGCTAAGGAGATGGGAATGGATTTTGGAGGAGAAGAAGTGCCTGAGGGTGTTGATATAGAAGGAATAGTACAAGCATGTGCCGATGCAGGTGTGTCTATGGAAGATTGTCGAGGCTACTGTGAAAGTAATCCAAGTGCTTGTGGTATTAGTATTCCTGAATATGAAGGTGAAGGAGAGATAGATATGCAAGGAATCATACAGGCATGTTCAAGTGCAGGTGTGTCTATGCAAGACTGTCAAGGTTATTGTCAATCTGATCCTGGTGCTTGTGGTATTAGTATTCCTGAACAAAATTATGGAGAACAAGGCCAGGAGCAATATGGAGGACAAGAATATTATGATCCTTCCCAACAACAGCAACAATATAGTGAACAACAATATGGTGAAGGTTCTTCTGGACAATATCAGGACTATTCTGCAGGAGGAGATTCTGGACAATCTAGTGGAGGAGAATCTTCTGGTGGAAGCTCTTCTGAATCAAGTAGTTCTGAAAGTTCAGCAAGTGAGAGTGCTCCAGCAATACAAGGTTTCTTTCTTTTTCTTATTAAAAGATAAAAAAATACAAATCAATTAAATTTAGAAATATTTTTAAAGTCATTTTAAATTTTACTTCTTCTTACAAATAGCCTATTATTTCCTAAAAAAAAGGAATTTTCATGCTAAATGAGAAGGTTTATTAATGATAAAACCTTATATATAATTATGGCTACAAAATATGATCTCTTCATTGATTTGTATTCTCATGACGGACCAAGGAAGATCATAGATATTGTCAAAAGCCTTAAGCAAAATACATCAGAATATGACCAGGTCAGAAAGAATGTAGAAATCCTTGTACAAATGAAACTTATTCATAAAAATAGATATGGATATGAACGAGTTATGAATGGAAAAAACCAGCACCTGTTTGAGATGATGAGCTATTGCTTGAAAAATGGGGTGAATTATAATGATCTCTTTCATGAAACAGTAGGCAAATATCTTAGCAAAGCCTTTCTCAAAAGATCTTTTTCTTTCAAGGATATAGGCCTTCATCCCAGGAGATTTAGTAAGATCTCATGGATGCTAGAAAATAATGGTTTTTTACTTGTCCTTAGCAGAAAACCATTCAAGGCGATGGTACCATATAACTCTTTTTTAAGAGATCTAGTGATGTATTACAAATACCCCCCACTTGTTGCTCAAAAGCAGAAAGATGAGTATTTTAAAGAAATCCAGAAAGAGCTGCTCCTTTTCAAGAAACTAAAGAGTACAAATACGAAAAAATATCTGGAGATTATGGAGGCCTTCCAAATCAAATTTATTCAGCACAGCCTAAGTATTGAAGGTAACCCCATTACCTTAGCTCAAACAATAAAACTGCTACAAGATAAAACTGTTCCTGAAAACCTGAGTGTAGAATCCGTGTATGAAGTGCAAAACTATCAAAAAGCATTTTTGCAGATGGTTCAGAATGTCAGAACTCAACATCCCCTAACAAAAGAGAGTATACTTAATTATCACTTCATGGCTTTACAACATAAAGCACAATGGGCTGGCAAGATCAGAGATGAAAAAGTGAGCATTAGAGGAAATAAGAATTTTAAAATCGTAAACCCCAAAGATATTGATCCCATGTTGGATCGCCTTATTGAAAAGTATAATGCATTTGGAAAAATTAAGAAACATTCACTCAAAGAGATTTTTGCTTTTACTTCTTATTTTCATAATGAGTTTCAACATATTCACCCTTTTTTTGATGGGAACAGTAGAACAACAAGAATTATCACCTTTCATTTCTTACACATGAATCAAATTCCTATTATGGATA
>JAUYPF010000001.1 GCA_030697685.1 bacterium
TTTCAAGGTATGACAGAACCAGCAGCAAAAGCATTAGAAGATAAAACTGCAGGAAGAATTCGAGGAACAATATCTGGAATATGTACACAATCACAATACATAACTCTATATGGAATTCAAGATCCTAACTTTAAAGAACAAGTAGAAGGACAAAGAAATATTCTAAAATCAAGAGCACATGCAATCAAAAGAACATTTGCAGAACATCCAGAATGGGAAGAAGAATTTCAAGCACTTCCATTTAACTCAGGGTACTTTATGTGTATGAAATTAACAAAAGCAGATCCAGAAAGAGTAAGAAAACTACTCAGAGAAGAATATGATATAGGAATCCTTTCTTTAAATGATTCAATATATGGAGGTCTACTTCGCATAGCACTTTCTGCAGTTCCTGAAAAAAATATTTCAGAAGTATACGAAAATCTATTTCGAACTTGTAAAACTTATTCTTAACCCAAAAATATTTCGAAAGATTATTTAAAGCACCGGAAATCTTCCGGATTTTACTCAGAAAAGTTTATGAAAAAGAATTTCCAAAAAGAGAGAATGATAGAAAGCCTAATAAACCAAAAAGTAATTTTTGATAGTACAGGACAAAAGTATATACTTCCTTTTCTCCTCATAACGATTATACTTATAATAGGAACAATCATCTATGAAAAATATTATCTCAAGAATAACAGTAGAAGTCCTAGGATCTCCAAAGGATCATGTTGAAAAAGCATTACAACAAGTAATCAAAAAATTACGAGAAGAAAAAGATGTCAAAGTTCTAAAAGTAGAAGAGTTTGAATGCAAACAAATGGATAACAAATTGTGGAACACTTTTGCAGACATTGAATTCGAAACACCAATACTAAAAAGAGTTTTAGATATATGTTATGATTACATGCCTTCAACAATAGAAATCCTAGAACCTGCAGGTTTAGAAATGGACACAAATGATATTGCAGATGTATTCAATGATTTTCTTACAAGAATGCACAGATATTCTATGGTTCTGAAGAAATTACAAACTGAAAATATTTATATGATGAAAGAATTAGAAAAAATAAAAGAAAAAAAATAATTTATTTCTTATAACAAGCAACAATTCCTGAAATAAAGATCACTGCTGCTGCTAAAACAATAATCCATTGCGCCCAAGAAACATTCATAAATGCAAAGATCAAAATTACTGCTGCTAATGCAGTATGTGCCCAATCTTTGGATCCATTTCCAGGCATGCATATCATATTTTCACTTTTTTCTGTTTTCTTTTTTGCCATTTTCCCCTCCATTTTTTATTATACCTTCTAATTTTCCAATAGTTTTGCGAATACTAGGAACAGCATCCATATTTGCAGACACAGAATCAATTCCCTCTCGGAAAAGGAACTGTGCCATCTCAATTTTTGATCCAGCCTGTCCACAAATAGACGTTTCTACTTTATATTTTTTACATGTTTGTATAACTCTATGAATTTGTCGTAATACAGCCGGATGCATCTCATCATAGAGCTTTGCAACTCTTCCAGAATTTCGATCACAAGCAAGTGTAAATTGTGTAAGATCATTTGTTCCTAAAGACACAAAAGAAATTCCTTCCTGGCAAAGTTCTTCAATCATTTGTACTGCTGCAGGTGTCTCTACCATAATCCCAAAGGAAATATCCTTTATTGGTGTCAATCCTGTTGTTTCTTTAAAGATTTTTTTTGCTTGATGTACTTGCCCAGGATCAGTAACTAAAGGCAACATAACACCGAGATTTGTATATCCTGCTTTATGCACACGCTTGATCGCTTCAAACTCAGCTCTCAATAATTCTGGTTGATCAAGACTTCTTCTGATGCTTCTCCACCCCATCATAGGATTATCTTCTTGAGGTTCAGTTTCTCCTCCTATAAGATTTCTAAACTCATCTGTTCTCGCATCGAGAGTTCTATACCACACAGGTTTTCCTTTGAATGCTTTACAAATAATTTTCAAATTTTCTGTAAGATGAGAAACAAATTCTTCTGTTTTCCCAGAGTGTATCATATACACTGGATGTTCGCGATTTTGCATATTAATAAATTCACTTCGTAAGAGACCAACACCATCTGCTCCTGTTGCAGCAGCTCTCTCTGCTAATTGAGGCATATCAAGGATAACTTTCACTTGTATTTTTGTTTTAATATCTAGTCTCTCTTCTTTTTCTTTTTCAGCAATAGAAATATTTCCCTCATACACTTTCCCCTTATCTGCATCCACAGTCACAAACATACCTTCTTTGAGTTTCACTGTAGCCACATCTGTTCCCACAACACAAGGAATACCTAACTCTCGTGATACTATTGAGGCATGGCATGTAGATCCACCCGCATCAGTAACTATAGCATTCGCTCTCTCCATTGCTGGTACACTATCAGGTGTGGTCATTCTGGACACAAGCACATCTCCTTTTTTCACTTTTTTCAGATCAGAGACATCATGAACTATCACAACTTTCCCCTTTCCAATACCTGGAGAAGCAGGGATACCAGAAACAAGCAACACGGCATCTTTTACTTCAATTTCAGAAGGAGCATTAACAAGGACTTCTTTCTCTTCTGTTTTTTTTGCAACAACTTGTTCTTCTCTATTCGATTCTTTTTTATTTAATGTAGTAATAGGTCGTGTTTGTGTAATATACACTTTTCCTTTTTCAATTGCAAATTCA
>JAUYPF010000006.1 GCA_030697685.1 bacterium
AAATCAGAAGGAAATCTTTTAGGGTTTCTTTTCACTTGTTCTCTTAAACGAATTGCTTTAACTCCATATAGATCTGCCAAATCTTTATCGAGCATGACTTGCATACCTCTAAGAGTATAAATTTTACTTTGTATACCCTCAACAACTGATGCTCCCATACTTAAAACTCAACTTTAAATGCCATTCCTATCGCAGGATACTGTTCAAAACTATTGTATGGAAACATGTTTGTTGTTCTTCCAAAAAGAAAAAGTTCATAATTTTTCTTTTCCAAAATAATGTATTCATATTGTTCTACTCCTAACAGGATCTCCCCTTCTATTCTTCTTTCTAATTGTTTTTCAAAAAGCTGTTCAAGATTTGTATATTTTTCTTGTACAAATACTTCTCCAAAATAAGGCAATTCTTTCTCTAAATAAATTTGTTCTTCTCCCAATGTTCCCAACATTAATAATGTTTTCATACACAACACCTCCCACAATGCTAAGAAGTAAACACACAAAGAAGAAGAAGCTAATCCCAAGAAAGTACATATTTTATATATCAAAAAACATAAGTAAATTTTTGAAAATGAGCTATATGCCTTCCATAGATATTTTGAAACTTTAATTTAACAAATTTGCCTAAAAAAACCTTCTCTCAGTAAAATACACATTAGAAAATACACATTACAGTCGAAAAATCTTTATATATAAGGTTAACTAACTATATATAATAAAATTAATCGAATTTGGCGATTCGATTGTTGAAACCTTTTTTGGCGAAAAGATTTCAGACGAACTGGCGTTGTTCTTAGTAAAGTATAGTATAAACTAATTAATAAAGATTTAGTTAGTTGAATACATAAAATAAATGGTATATGGGGTAAAAAAAATGGACTTTTTAGTACAAAACGCATTACAAAACATGAACACACAGACGCAACCAACACAAACTGTTGGACAAGCAAACATAAAAGTAGTTGGATGTGGTGGCGGAGGAACAAACGTGACCAATTGGCTCTATAAGAAAGGAGTACAAGGTGCAGAAATTCTCGCTATGAACACAGACAAACAACATCTCGATCTTGTAGAAGCAGACAAAAAACTTCTCATAGGAAGATCTTTAACAAGAGGTCTTGGATGTGGTGGCTTCCCACAAAAAGGATATGAAGCTGCAAAAGAGCAAATGTCTGAAATCAAACAAATGTTGAGAGGCTCTGACATGGTCTTCATTACCGCCGGTATGGGTGGAGGCACAGGAACAGGGTGTGCTCCTGTTGTTGCAAAAATCGCAAAAGAAGAAGGCGCAATTGTTATTGGATCTGTAACCATGCCTTTCAATATAGAAAGAGCAAGAATTGAAAAAGCAGAGTATGGCCTACAACAATTAAGAGATATTTGTGACACAGTAATCGTTATTGACAACAATAGACTTGTAGAGATCGCAGGAAACTTGCCAGTGCAACAAGCATTTGCAGTTGCAAACGAATTAGTTTCCACAATGATTAAAGGAATAGTAGAAATTATCGCAGTGCCATCATTAGTCAACTTGGACTACGCAGATGTAAAAGCAATTATGTCTAATGGAGATGTATCTGTTGTAGGTATTGGTGAATCCAGCTCTGAAAAAAGAGTAGAAGAAGCAGTAAAAAGAGCATTAGGTAATCCATTATTAGAAGTGAGCTATGAAGGCGCAACAGGAGCACTTATCCACATTACTGGAGGAGCTGACTTAACCCTAGATGAAGTAAACAAAGCAGGAGTAATGATCACTGCCGCTCTAGATGAAGACGCAAACGTTATCTGGGGAGCAAGAATTTCCGAAGATATGAGAGGAAAACTTCGTATTATGGCAATTGTAACCGGAGTAAAATCTCCTTACATCTTAGGAAAGGGCAGTGCAAAAAAAAGACAAGGTGAATCTGTTACAATGTCACGAGAATTAGGCGTGGACTTTGCAGGATATTAAAAAATGAGGGTTTAGCCCCAAACCCGCACTTAAATCAGTGCTCGTATCTCTTTCTTGAGATACGAGCCAAACTTTTTTATTTCTTCAAAAAATCCCTTCTTTTATAAACAAAAAAGAATTTCTTAAATATATGCTCACCACAACATTTATATAACATAAAGCATTTTCAAGACATATGAAATTAGTAAATTGCTTTGATTGTGGCAAAGAACTGGAAGTTTTCAATTCTCAGCACATTACAATTCCAAAATATCGTTGTGAAATTTGTTTAAAGAAAAGATGAATAGTTTTCTTCTCATATACTTAAGTATCATAACTATTGGCGTTTTTATATACCTTTTTCAGTTTTTTCTAAAGAAAAGAGACTAAACCCAAAAATCTTCCGGATTTTTCGGAAATCTTCCGGATTTTTTGTGTAAAGCTTTTTTAAGAAGTTTTTCTTAGATATACATAAGCTCAAAGAAACTTTACAAAAATAACCTTAATGACTGAGCAAAAAAATGAATATATAGCGAGAGCTATAAAGGAGGAAAAATGGAACAAACACAAATGCTTGAATTAACAGCAAGAAAAATACAAGAATTAAATGAACAGCCAGTAGTAGAAAGTTTTATGCACATCAGTAAAGATGGCAAGTGGTTTATACATAAAACAGTAATTACTGACATTAAATCTATGAGCTACATTAAAACAGTAATGGATAATGAGTAGAGGATTTTCCTCTCTCTTTTTTTAAAATGAGATTTATTGAATCACTAAAAGAGTATCCTTTTACATATTTTATATTAGTAACAGCAATAACCACAGTAATAGTACTAGTCAGCCTTTATGATTTCATTAAAATAACTCTGGAAAGTGAAAATTGGACAGTAATCTCCTTATTAATTTTCGCAATACTTATATATTTTGGAATACATAATGAGGTATGGAAATGAAAAAATTAAAGAGATTTATAAATTATATATCAAACCCAGCAACGGTATTATTAACAATGATTATAGTAATACTTATTCTAGGCTACATGGGCTACCTATAATTCCACAGAAATAATGCCTTTATACAATCTCCATGCTTCAAGAGAAGCCTGAGAAGGTTTTCTATAGCAAAGAATACTCCCCAATACTACACCAGCAAAAAGACCGGGATGAAAACTAGAAAAAGATTCATAAAAAGAATTTTCAGAAAGCAAAGAGACAGCAACTTGACCAGCACTTAATGAAAATAAACAGACATTAAAACTTACTACAAAAGATTCTAGCTTAGGATGCATAGATATTCTTCTATCCCTAAGAGAAATTTTTCCATCTTCATTAAAATAAAGAATATTCTTCCGAAGAGTATTATCTTTCAAATACCAAATAGTATCAATTTCAAAAGAGCCTA
Organism: bacterium; assembly: GCA_030697685.1. Taxonomy (GTDB): domain Archaea; phylum Nanobdellota; class Nanobdellia; order SCGC-AAA011-G17; family GW2011-AR17; genus JAGVZZ01. The sequence goes on from JAUYPF010000006.1 coordinate 3,334, forward strand.
AATGAGTATTCTCTCTTTCTAAATCAACAACTCCTTCAATGCCCCCACGAGCCTTTCTCCAGTTCATACTATAGTTAAGTGCCATAATGCTTTTATTCAGAAAATACCTAGTATTTAAATCTTGCAGTTATACTCTTTAGAAAACAACAGTTCTAGGCTAAATATATATTTAAAGGGCTTCAATATTATCAGCAATCAAGATGGTAGATCAACTCAAAAACATAGTTCCAGAACTTGTACAAAAGTTTAACGCAGAAAAAGAGGACACATTCAAACGCATGGTTCCTATTGTTCTTAAGAAAGGTCTTGAGAACACGAACCTCGACATGTTTGGCGAAGACATGCAAAGAGGGATTCTCAATGCAGTTGCTGAAGAATTGGTAAAGAAAGGGCGAACCAAAGAAGCAATTGCTGCCTATATGAAGGCAAAGAATAAGGACAAATTAATCGAAATTGGCGATTCATATAAAAATATGAATATGTTTTCTCATGCAATCGAGTGTTATTGGATTGCAGAAGCACGAGACAGGCTTATGGCAGTAGGAGAAGTCTGTTTGCGTGATGGGCAAATGGCAGACGCAATCAAGGCATTCCAACTTGTGGAAGATAAAACAAGACTTCTCTTAGTTGGAGATGAATGCCTCAAGAGAGAAAAATATGAAAGTGCGATTGAAGTATTCCGCTTCTTGAGCCACAGAGACAAATTAGTAACTGTTGGAGATGAATGTGTCAAGCATGACCAACTCGTATTGGCAGCAAAAGCGTATGAATTTGCAGCATCTAAAGAGAAGCTCAACAACATAGGGGATATTTTCTTACAAAAAGAGCAGCTCAACAATGCCTATGAAGTATACAGAATTGCAGGAAACACAATCATGATTGAATTCTTGCGAGAAAACTTCCATATGACTTAATTTTTTATTTTTTTAAAATTCTATAGTAAGCTTATTAAAGAAAAAAGGGATCTAAAAATAGATATGCAAAAAGAGTAGTGATTTATGGCGAAAGCGCAGGCAAAAGGAAAAAAGAAAGCAAAGAAAAGAGTATAAATTCTAAGAAAAAGTAAGTTCCATAGGGAGATGATCAGAGACATCAATCTGCGGAACAACAAAATGCTCAACCAAAACATCAGGGGAAACAAAAGTATAATCTGCAAATTTCAAAGGTTTAAGATATAATGAACTTCGAGTTGTTGTGATATCATAAGCACGGATAAGATTAATCAAATCCTCTTCAATGAGAGATAAACTCCTCGTCTCAGGAAGTAAATTAAAATCACCACAAAGGATTTTCTTTCCTCTAGCTTGATCCAAAAATTCTTTAATTATATGTGATTGCCTTAACCTCTCTTTGGTATCAGTTTTTCCACGGCCATTCCATAATCCATGAAGATGAGCAAGTGTATAATCTTGTCCACCCATATTAAAAGAGATATACTGTAAATTCCTAGGCATAGAAGTATTATCACCTAAAAGTGAATTATGGCTTCCAAAAATAAATCTTTCACCTATATCATTTATTTTTAGACCATTTCTAACAAACATTGCCAAACCAACTTCCACCTCAAAATCAATAGAACCGTCACACCAATCCTCTTGAACTCCTGCAAAATAACCTGTATGCTCTGGCAATCTCTTTGCTAATTCTTCAAAAAGGTTTGCTCTATAACATTTACCCACCCGTGTAGCTAATGTAGGTGTAGAATATATTTCTTGAAAACAAAAAAAATCAGCATGAGAAGTAGAAACATAAGCCATAAGTGGATCAAATTCCTTTCCAGCCCAAGTATTTAAAGAGATAAGTTTCATAGAAAAAAGAAATTATATCTTGTTTAAAAACATTTGTAATTTGTGGCTCTTGTGTAATCAGGTGACATCTGTCACCAGATAAGATTTTTTGCTTGCTTCACCTATAACTTCCAATCTTCTGATACAAGCATCTCGAACATCCTTATTCTTTTTAAATTTTCCTTTAGACATTTTTTCTACAGAATCCTTAATATCAGCAATTGCATCAAGAATATGTTTTACATAAGGTAAATCTTCATGCACAGTCATAATATACGCACCTCACTTTCCAAAATGGATTTTTTGAGATATGGATGTATCGATTTATAGGTCAGAAGATCAACTCTTTTTCCTAGACTTTTTTCCAATTCCAATTTCAGTTCTACAAATCCCAAACCTATACCTTTTGGTGCTTCTATAAGAATATCTACATCACTAGTCTTTTTTTGATCGCCACGAGCATAAGAACCAAAGAGGCTTGCTTTTTTCACATGATTTTTTCTTAAAATAGGAATTATTTTTTTTCGAATACTTTTTATTTCTAAAACCATTTAATAATTAAAGCTTTACTTATTTATAAAAATACGCATAAGCAACTCAACAATGCATATGAAGTATACAGAATTGCAGGAAATACGATTATGATTGAATTCTTGCGAGAAAACTTCCATATGGCTTAATTTTTCTTATTTATTTTTTATAATCTTCCTAAAACAATAATTCTTTTAAACTCTAAGAATAATTTCCAGAATATGCCCAACTTAGAATACCTAATATGCCCTAAGGATCATAACCTTCCATTTACCAGAGATAGCTATGCAAGAGATTTTTCTGATGGCGATATCGATGTGATGACTTTACAACCAATGTATGAAAATGGACTATACTGCCTTCAATGTGATCGTCCATATGGTCTAAGCAAATTAAAAGAACCTTCTCAAGAAAAAAATCCAAACATAATTTAATATTCTATTACAAAAGTTTTACAAAGAGAAAAGATATTAAAGACAATGATAAGTCTTAAACCTATGAAGAAGGTGATACTATTCATATTTTTACTTCTTATTCTTACTGCATGCAAAGGCTACGAAGTAACAGAAATTGCAAAGAGTACAGAACAAATACAAGAAGAAGAAATTATAGAAGAAAAAATAAACACAGAAAAACAAGATCCTAATTTTAATCTCCCAGCAGATGAAGATACAGAAGGCTGGACACAAACCTTAGGCCCAGTAGGCGGTGTAGTTCTAAAAATGATTCCCTATGAAGATACGATCTGGGCATCTCTTTATTCTGGTGGAATTTATGAGCTTAAAAAAGACAATTCTTGGAAACAAATCGGAATAGGACATGGTCTTCCAGAAGTGAGAGCTTTTGATATTGTCACAAATGAAGACAACACAAATATTGTCTATGTCCCTGAAAGGATTGCTTGTGCAGCAAAAACAATAGACAGTGGAAGCAGCTGGAAAGGTCTCTGTAGTAAAATTCTCACAGATATTGGAGCAGATAATTTCAATTCTAACACTCTAGCAATTGACCCCAAAGATTCAAAAACAATTTACATCCCAGGATATACCCATGACCAAATCAGCATGGTCATTATCTCAAAGGATGGAGGAGAAAATTGGGAAAAACTCTCCGTCTTTGATCAACAGTATGATTTCAATGATATTATTTTCTTTAATTCCAAAATCTACCTAGCAACAATAGAGAATGGAATCTTGGTCTCTGAAGACAAAGGAAAAACTTGGACAGAACTCAATACTGGCCTTAAAGGAATGAATACTGCACGTTTTGTTGCATTCAAAGATGACTTATATCTTCTTGGTTCTTTATTACAATATAATGTTCGATTAGGCGGTCAACTCTATCGTTTAAGCGAAGATGCATCTTCATGGGAAAAAAATTCTGAAGTAAATGAAGTGACAGGCCTTGGAGCAAATGACACAGCACTTTTTGTAGGAACAATGGATCCAAGTCCAAGACTATGGATATCTACTGATGGAAATTCTTTTGAAGTACAAGAAACACAAGGATTATCAGATTGGATAGGTGAAATTCTTAGTCT
>JAUYPF010000020.1 GCA_030697685.1 bacterium
GATAGTCAATCTCCCTTCTCTTGTTTCAACATCATATTTCCAAACTTCCCTACAACGTTCTTTTACTTTTATTCCATGAGCTCTAAAATAGTCAGGTTGCAATACCGCCATAGAAACATGTGCAAACTCTCTATTTCTCCAAATTCCAGGACGCTGAATAAGGGTATCTAAAGATTCTGCAGGTTTTTCTTCTACTTCTACTGTTCTTATTTCACTCATCTTTCTTGAAAATCCTACTCTCTATTTAAAGATTAGTTCTTTTCTTTTAAGATTTGAATACCTTTATACTGACTCATCAAGAAAACAACAATTTAAATAACCCCCTTCTCAAACAAAATCATGTACATTCCCAAACAATATGGAAAGAGCAAGGTTGAGAAATGCCCATTTTGCGAACAACAAGCAACAACAACGAATAAACAAGGTTTGATTGTTTGCAGAAATCACAGCCAGGCAGTTCTTGGCGAAATGAAATGCATCTGCAAAAGCTTTCTTGAACTCAAAACAGGAAAATGGGGGCCTTTCTTCCTATGCATTTCCTGCGGAGCAATGAATCTCAAAAAAGTATTTGCAATAAATCATGTTGTTGATGTAAGTGCAAATGAAAAATCTAATTATACGACTGAAAAAACAGAATATGCTAAGAAACCTTTCACTCTTTCGCAAAATAAACCAACTGAATTTATTCAAAAAAGAAAAAATCCAACTGAGATAACTATCAGATCGGATGATCCGAGGTATTTTGATTGAAACTTATTTGATTTGCACTTTTTTCTTTAATGAATAACAATTAAAGATTCAGTTCTTTCAATACCATCTATCTTTTGTAACTGGTTCAATATTGCCTTGTCATACTCACGAACATTTTTTACCCTAATAAAAGCGATCAAATCTGTTTTTCCTGAGACAATATGCACTGATTCTACAAAGGGAGCTTTTTTTATCTCTTCAGCTAGATCATACTGTGTTTTTTTCTTTTCTTTTAATAAAGGAAGATTCGCAGAGACAAGCATGTATACTCCAAAACCCTTGTCTACTTTTTCAGGATCCACTTCTATCGTAAATTTTTTTATTACTCCATCATGCTTTAATTTTCTGATCCTATTATGCACCGTAGTTGCGGGCAATAAAGTCTTTTTTGCAATTTGTCTCGTAGTATAATCCCCATGCTCCTTTAATATCTCAAGAATTTTTAGATCTTTAGAGTCTAATATGTCTGTCTGGAGTGAACCCCTGAAAGTTCACATATAGTTAGGTTCTAAAAGAGTAGAACTTCAGGAGGTACACTATGGCACACAGAAGAGTTTTTACAAGAGAATTCAAACTGGATGTAATGCGCCAGTTGGAACACAAGGACAAAGCACAACTTTGCAGAGAACATAATCTGCAACCTCAACTAATTAACAGATGGGAAAGAGAACAAAGGGATTACCCTAAAATTGCTTTCAAAGGAAAGGGTAATCTCTACAAGCTTGAAGCTCAGCTTGCGGAATCCCAACGTTTAATTGGCGAATTGTATGCTACAAATGCTCTTTTAAAAAAAAATATAATCTCCTTGCAGGAGAAACAGGAAGAAGAGAAAATGTTGAGGTGTACACAATGATACAACAAACCACTTTGCCCATAGGCAAAGCTTCTTCCATTTTAGGATTAAGCAGAAGATCATATTACCAATGGAAACACAGCAAACCAGTTGCAAAAAATGACAAGAAATTGTTTAAAGAAATTCATAAAATTGCTTTTGAATTTCCAAAATACGGATATCGCAGAATGACCAAAGAGTTACAACGAAGAAACATGCTTGTAAATCACAAAAAAGTTTTAGAGATTATGAGAGGCGAGAAACTTCTCGTCGTCAAAAAGAAGTTTACACCAAAAACAACACAATCCAATCACCAATTTCAAAAATATCCAAACCTTGTAGAAAACTTCATTTTAACAGCAATTAACCAAGTATATGTCAGTGATATTACCTACATCAGATTACTACAAGAATTTGTTTACCTTGCAATCATCATGGACTTGTTCAGCAGACGTTGCATCGGCTGGGCACTCAGCCGAAACCCAGACACACAATTAACACTCCAAGCACTAAACATGGCAATTGCATTACGCGGTGAAAAAAATGTTAAAAACTGCATTCACCACTCCGATCACGGAGTACAATACGCATCAGACAAATATGTAGAACGCCTTGCAGAACTTGGCATACTGCCAAGCATGGGAGAAAAAGGATACTCCTATGACAATGCTTTCGCAGAAAGCTTCTTCAAAACACTAAAAAACGAAGAAGTATGGATGAACGAATACGAAACCATAGAAGACGTATACCGTGACATAAAACACTTCATAGAAAAAATATACAACAAAAAAAGATTACACTCAAGCATAGGCTACAAGCCACCAATAGAATATGAAAAACAACAAGAATTAAATACCAGCATCGGAACCTAACTAACTGTGCACAAATAGGGGTTCACTCCATGTCGAATAAATTTGAACCTGCAGTTAAAGAAATAGCTCCGATAATATTTAATAAATTGATTAATTCTGTTTCCATTGATACACAAGATCTTTTTTG
>JAUYPF010000027.1 GCA_030697685.1 bacterium
TTTAGAAGATTATATTTTTGAGGAGAAAATGGAATATATCCCCATTCATTATTATCTCCAAATAATCGTAATTGTTTTAAATCAATGCATACTGTACTCCTTGCAGCAAAAGAAGCATTTGATTCTTCTCGGTCAGAATGATAATTACCAGTACTCAATAACTGAGTATAAGCATCATCGATATGACTCAAGATAAGATTATGATCTCTTCGAGTAATAGATAAACGAGATTTCCCTTCATGCATATCATACAAATTACCCTCAGCAGTGTAAAAAGGAAAGTTTCTTAATTCACTATTCGTCAGACGTTCTAACTGTAATTCATCACTATGAAGCATTGTCTCAGGTTCAACCAAAGCATACGCCTCACGTAAATTACCAACAATGTTTTCTAGAACCATTTTTATATGTTTTTTATTCTCTATTTATATATTTATTTATATCTATTTTGTCCTCAAATAAAGGTAATTACTGGTCTTTTACCCATATATTCCCTGCCCTATCAAAGGCGAGCTTCCTCTGGAATTTGGAATTTTTAATATAAATCTGCGTTGTTCCAATATCACTGTGTCCTGCATAGGATTTAATTGCAAAAGAATCGACACCTTCATCAGCCATATGCTGTAAACGAGAATGGCGAAGCATGTGTGGATGCAAGTCTCTCTGGAGAAGTTCTTTCCCATATTTTTTAAGGTTGTACCATACAGACATAGACTTTAAGTGAAAGATAGAATCATTTGGTGCTTGGATATTTTTTTCTTTTAAAAGTTCTTCTAGAAGTTTTGCTGTCGTTTCTTGAATAAATACTGTACGAGGTTTTTTCCCTTTACCTAATAATTGTACTTCTTTTGTTTGTAAATCGATATCTTTCACTTTCAATGAAGTCATTTCAGAAACTCGTGCGCCAGTATCATAGAGAAAACGAACAATAAGTGCATCTCTAGGATTCTTTATATTTTCTACTAAGTAAATGAGTTCTTTTTTTGTGAGAACAGATTTTGCAAGCATCTCATCATCTGTCATAGCAGAGTGTGTGTTTCGTTTGAATGCAATGAGTTCTTTCATTTGTTTCTCTTCATATCCTTGAGATTTTAAGTAAATCCACAAAGTGTAATTTGCTAAAGGATAGGCTCTTTCTTTCAAATAGGGAGCATGCAGTTTTTTCAAAAATGAAAGGCTGCCACCCTTTGGCGTGTCTTGCAAAAATTTTGCGAGGGTGACAACTCCATAGATTGTTTTATCCCCCAATCTTTTGCCATTCTTTTTTTCAAAGGCATGGAGGTACTCTTCAAATTCTCGCAGTGAGGATTCTTTCATGGTGTGTGTATAATTTAGCCAGAAGAGTATAAAAGGTTATTCCGCTTGGACACGCGGACACGTTGGCATGGGGTGCGCGAAGAACTTATAAAGAGTAATACCTTAATAACAATTAATTCTAATTTTTCTTGTTTTTGCTTAAATATTTTAATTTTATTTGGAGGTTGCCTTGGAAGAAATTAAAATTTGTACCAAATGTAAAGAGAAAAAGAATTTAAATGATTTTTATGGTAAAGAAAATAAAAAAATGAGCTGGTGTAAGAAATGTAGTAGTACACAGATTATGGAAGGAAGGAAGAAAAACTCTTTGCGTTGGAAAGAATATTATAAAGATACCAGAACTAGACCTTCCCTCATATTCTCACGTAAAAGAGCAAACGCTAAACAACAGAAAGTTGAATTTACTATTTCTAAAGAAGATTTTATTGAATGGTACAAAAAACAAGAATTGAAATGCCACTATTGCCTGCTTCAACCAAAAAACTTTCCTCAAACAAATGATCCATTTCTTTTAACAAAAGTTAATTTAGGATTAGATCGTATTAATTGTAAAGAAGGATATACTCTTTCCAATATAGTACTTTGTTGTAATAGATGTAACATAATTAAAGAAGATTTCTTTTCTTATGAGGAAATGAAAATAATTGGAAGAGTAGTCAGAAAAAGATGGAGAAAGATGGGAGTTAAAGTGCTTCCTAAGGAGGTATAGAGCTTACCCCAACTATATACGCACTATAATCTAAAGGTTTTAAAAAGATTAAAGGATATTTAGTTGTAAAAAGAGCCTATTTTGAGCTTATTTTAAGAGCTGAAATATTTGCTTTTTGATTAAAGGTTTTGAGGGGTGTATAATTTAGCAATTCCTTAATAAAAAAGTTTAATAAGTTAAACAAAAATATAATTTTATGGAAACATCTTTCTATACTGGGCTTATCGTAGAGGAAAGCCTTGATGACTCTCGAGTTCTGAATGATTTTAAAATCCTAAAGGTAGAAATTACAAAAGAGAAAAATCCTGCAGACCGTTGGCATATGTACACTATAGAAGTTTCAAAAAAAGAGATTGAAAGAATTTCAAAAGAAATTAAGCCAAAACTCTGGTATGCAAACTTTTGGAAAGATAATGAGCTTTTAGTTGTTTTCAAAAATAAGATATTTACTTTAGATCGCTATGATACAAAAACTCGGAAGGAAGCAATAGAATATGGTCTTGCTCAAGGAATCCCTAGGAAACAATTGGATTTTAAAGGGGATTAATTGTTACTTGTTTTCCATACAATTTATAAAACTCTTTTTGTCGATTACGGATTTTACAAAAAAAAGAGTAACTCTGTTCAAAATCAAGCTCCTTTTTACTTAAATTAACAAAAACATCCTTCTCTGGTAACTTATAAAAGATTTCATCATTATCACCTCTATAAGTCATTGGAATAAAAGAGGCAAGAAAATCTAAATCCTCTCCTAAAAAAGTAAAACCTATCCTCTCGCTAATCTGTTCTTCACTTAGAGGAATTTTTGACTCTTTTAATAAATAAATAATTCTCCTACAATTTTTATTAAGACCAAGAATATTTGAACTGCAATTGTTTAGAACTGCTTTAGAATTTAACTCAATATATTCTATATTATTCTGTTTGCACAAAAGTTTTGTTTCTTTTGTGGAACTAAGACAACAAAGAATTTTTCTAAAACTACCAGGATATAAAGGGAAAACTTTCTGAAGAAATAAAGGATATTTGCATATCTGAAAAACAGACTTAGAACTAGCCTTTATTTTTACTTCAATAATTACAAGATTGTTTTTTTCATCTGAACAAAGAATATCAATTCTTCCCCTACAACCTTCATGATGGCCTGTTTCACAAGTTTGAGTTTTACAACCATCATGCCCAATATTAAACTGACTAGCAAAAAATTTTAGTTTACTATCTATCAAATCTAAATTCTCGATTATTACTCCCTCTATTTGTTTCTCAGAAAATCTATACATAAAAGAGATCAAAATATGAAATTATACACCTTCTGAAAAATTCTGTATTTGCTTAGACATTTTAGTGTGTCTATAATTGAGTTATTTCTTTGCTTTACCCTTTTTTTCTACGATTTCCGTATTTACTCTTTTGAATTTTTCTCTATACTGTTTTTTCAAATAGACATATACAGATTTTCTTACTTTCTTCTTTACTACATATCCTTCTACTTCAAGCACATTCACTAACTGAAGAATGGCTGAACGTACATCTTTATAGTCTTTTCCTGAATATACATCACTTGCTAACCTTTGAAGAGATATCCATGTCTCTGGCTCTTCCCTTTGTAATGCAGCCAAGACTTCACAAACCCTAGTCTGTGCATGGGGTAGCACCCCTAATTGCTCCTCAATTTCAGGAAGTTCCTCTTCTGAATATCCCGTTTCTTCTTCTTTCTGAACTCTCACTGTTTTGTCGTTTACAGCAAAGATAGATTGTTTTACTGCTAACATTTGTTCCAAAGTAATCATTCGTTGATCTATCTCTTCAAATTTTTTGCTATGATCTTCATGTTTTGTTTTAAAGTGTGTAATCCATTGTGAAATATGGCTCATATCAGTCTTCATATTTCCAAAAGAATTCTTTATAGAACGTTCAAGTTCCTCTACTTTTTTATCACTCTTTTTTTGAAAAAAACCAAACATGTAATTTCATATGTTGAATTCATTTATTAATTTTTTGTTTGTAAAGACCATGTAAAGATTACGTAAAGATAGCTATGCCCATTGTTAATATTAACACAAGATTAACACCATATTAACAAAATCTTTACATAATCTTAACAATGATTACCGTCGATTTAGTGGAAAAGAAGTACACAAATTAAAAAAGAAGATCTTAACACCATCTTTACATGATCTTAACAATATCTTGATATTAATTTAACAAAATTGGTTGTCGCAAGATTATAAAAGTAAAAAATGAGTTGTCGAAAGACAGGAAATAAGCTCAAAACAAGCTTAAAATAGTAAAAGTGAGAGTTCAAAAAAAGGAATCAAACAAGGATTTTTGCTCATTAGACATATTTCTAAAGGCAATGAGCTTGGAAATGAGGTTCAAAGACTTGAATTCAGGTAAAACTGAGACATAGGCAAGTCCATTTCGAGACTTTTCTTTCTTTAGAGGAGCCCCTTTTCGTATTAATTCTGAGATATAATCTCTAATTGAACTCGCTGAAACGCCTATATTTTGAGCTAATTCAGCATAAGTTGTAGGAGAATTATGCTGCTCTTGTAGACTATAAATGGTCATGAAAACCTTAAATTCTCTATTGGTCAAGGAAAGAAAGACTTTATTGAGACTTTGTTTGATCTCCTCGATATCATGGGTGTCGAAATGGCTGTCGGGATCTGTGCCGGGTTGTCGAAAGGCTGTCGCAAGACTGTCGAGGTGTCGGCGCGGTGTCGCAAGAGACCCCTTTATTTCCTTTGACGATTGCACTTTTGAGTAGTTAATATCCTCTTCTGAGCTAAAATTCTCCCCTAAATCTTCTTTTATTAATGAATTGTTATTTATTTTTTTATTTGAGCTTATTTCTTCTTTATCCTCTGACTTTTCTTCTTTTTTGGGTTCTACAATCTCTTTGATCTTGCCCTCTAAGGTCAGAATTTGCTTGTTTTGAGCTATAATAAATTCTCTATTTGCTCTGACTTCCTTCTCTAAAGAGGCCATATGCTCTTTTACGCGTTTAAACGCCTCTTTTACCGCAGTATCATCATTGAGAATACTCATATAAAAATGAAAGAGATCTTTCTCTATAAAAGCATAGCTTGTCGCAAGAATATATTTTAGGGAGCCTGAATCTGTGTATGGTTGTCGAAAGACTGTCGAAGGGTTGTCGCAAGAGTGTCGGAAAACTGTTAAATCTGTCTAAAGAAGATCTATTTTGATAAAACCACTCCACCAATATAATTTTGTTTGAAAACTTCTTTACCTTTGTAAAAAATATGCTCTACTCCTTTAAAGTCAGTAATGTCTCCTTCACTCTTGTCTCTATATTCCCAATCACCTAGACTTAAAGAGTTTGGCCCTCTAAATGGTCTAGATACTTCTATTTTTTGTAAAGCTTGTTTTAAGAATTGAAATGTTTGTTTTGCTAAGTTTTTATCTTCCCTGTATTCCTCTACCATTCCACCAGTATATGCCATAGCCCAAACTATTTGACCATTATATCTTACATACTCTTGACCAGGAGCCATAAAATAGCCTACGTAACTATCTCTATATTCCCAGGGACCTTCCTTAAACTCTAATTCTTTGAATCCTGGTCTTTGAGAAGGTATTTCTTTTCCATCACCAGCATAGGCATTACATTTTGCTTTTACAAGAAAATGAGCTAACTCTTTTAGGTTCATAATTTTAGAAACGGACTAGAACTATAAAAGTTTATCCAATATAATCTTCTGCTTTATTCTTTTTCCCAGGGGCTATTGGAGTTAATCTTGGAAGAACAATATGAGGAGGAATATTTACTTCTTGTTCGAAGGATAAAGCCTTTATGTTGCAACGAACAAAGACATGGTTTAACACATCCTTGCTTACTTCTGGATTAAACTTCTTCGTCTTTTTCCATTCCTTGAATATCTTTTCTAGCTCTTCTTTTTTTCCAGAGAAAAGAACATTTCCTGCTAAGAGTACAGAAGCCTGGTCTGTTTGATAATCCACAAAGTATTCAAAGAAAAATCGTAAGAGAAGATCTTTTCTGCCACCAGCTAAAGTGAGTTCTTCTTCTTTGATTTCTGTAATCTTAATAGAAGTCTTTGCCTTTAAGGGTACTTCTAATTTTTGCTTTTTTCGTTCAGCAATTATTTTATCAAATGAAAATGATACGATAGGCATAGAATAGAAGATTTTTTAGAGTTTTATAAGGCTTGTGGTATTACATTTCTTCAGGTGCCTGGATGCCTAGGAGAGAAAGGCCATGCTGGAGTACAGCTTTTGTTTTTTTTACAAGATGTAACCTTGCGCTTGCTAAAGTTTTATCTTGCTCTGTCAAACAAGGACAATGCTCATAGAAATCATTAAATAATTGACACAAAGTAATAAGATATTTCGCAAGGATGGATGGTTTGTATTGGTCTGCAGCTTTTTCTATTGCTTGTTCATAGATAGAAAGTTGTTTTATTAACTCTTTTTCTTGTGCTGTTGCAAGTTTTTCATATGATGGTTTTGCTTTGATTTCTTTTGTCTTTCTAAGAATTGATGCAGCTCTTGCATGTGTATATTGCACATAAGGACCTGTCTCCCCACTGAAATCTAAGACTTTATCCCAAGAAAAAGTAATGTCTCGTATTCTATCATGAGAAAGATCCCAAAATATTAATGCTCCAAGACCAACTTGTTCTGCTACTTTTTTCTTGTTCTCAAGCTTAGGATTCTTTTCTTCAATGATCTTTTCTACAGATTCTACCGCCTTATCTATTACTGCCTCTAAAAAAATAATTATTCCTTTTCGTGTGGACATTACTCCATCTTCAAACTTCATTGTACCAAATGGAAGATGTGTACAATCTTTTGCCCAGGAAAATCCTGCAAGCTCTAGGGTTTTGAATACTTGTTGGAAATGCAAGGACTGACGTACATCGACTACATAGAGATTTTTATTAAATTTATATGTCTTTGCTCGATATATTGCAGCAGCTATATCCCTAGTTGCATAAATTGTTGAACCATCAGATTTTTTAATGATACAAGGGGTTATTCCATACTGTTCTAAATCTACTATTAAAGCACCTTCACTCTCTTTTACTAGGCCTTTTTTTTGTAAAAATGCAATAGTTGGTTTGAGTTGTGGCTCATAAAAAGCTTCGCCTGCCCAAGAATCAAAGGTAATGTTTAACCGTTTGTAAGTTTTATTGTAGTATTGTAAAGAAAGTTTACTGAATAATTCCCAATATGCTCGTGCTTTTTTGTCTCCTTTTTCTAATTTGGCAAACCATTCTCTTCCTCTGTCTTCTAAGCTCGGATTTGTTTCTGCTTCTTTGTGGAATTTTACATAAAGATTTGTCATATAGTGCATAGGATCTTTCATGAGTTCTGTTTTTTTTCCCCATGCCTCATATGCATACATCATTTTTCCAAACTGTGTTCCCCAGTCCCCTAAATGATTAATTTTTACTACTTTATAACCTTCATTACTGAGTATTTTAGAAAGTGCATTTCCAATCATAGTTGAACGTAAGTGGGCGATACTAAAAGGCTTCATTATATTTGGCTGAGAGAAGTCTAGGGTAATTACTTTTTTATTGGAATTTTTTTTTGTGAGTTTTGATTCAATGATAGCTTTATTGTATGCTGCTTTGTTTATGAAAAAGTTTAGGTATGATCCGTTTGCTGTTATCTTTTCTATATTCTTGCTTGGCCTAAGTTTCTTTTCTAGATATTTTGCTATCTCCTGAGGAGCTTTCTTGTATTCTTTTGTGAGTGTGAAACAAGGCAAAGCATAGTCTCCCATTTCAGGATTAGGAGGTGCTTGTAGTAGTTCTTCTGGAATCTTTTCTTTTCTTAAAATTTTTAGGATTTCTTCTTTGAACATTGTTTGATTCATTTTCTTTGTATTCATAAGGTTTTTGATTATTAGCGTTCAAACGCTGGAAAAGTTTATATAGAATTTAATCTTGTGTTTTGCTATGAGCAAGCTTTCTTCAAAAGGAATTGAACAATTGAAAGCAAATATTCTTCGTTGCATGTTTGATGAAAGTCCTAGAGCACTTAGTGCCCCAGAGATTGCTTCTTTAGAAATTCGAGATAAAGAGTTTATTTTGCGACTCTTACAGGAATTAGAGAAGAAACATTTAGTAAAGAATGTTTCACCTACACATTTCTCTAGAAAAAATATGTGGATTATGACAGACCAAGCTTATAAGAAATATAAAGAATTATTGTGATCTTTCTTTACTTAAAAAAGCTTTTAGAATTTGTTCTTTTCCTTTCCAATCCATCGCTTCTTTAATGACTTCTTCTATTCTTAATACAGGAATAATTTGGATTTTTGCTAACCTGTCTTTTGCTATGACTACATCATTTTCATTTGTTTTAGGGATAATCACTCGTTTAATGCCTGCGTCAATGGCTGCTTCTATTTTTGCAGAGACACCACCTACTGCTAATACTTCCCCACGTACTGAGAGAGAACCAGTCATTGCTGTATCTTGACGAATAGGAACATTCTTTAAAGAAGAAATTATAGAAGTTGCTACGGCAATAGAAGCAGAATCTCCCTCTACACCTTCTGTTGATTGAACAAATTGGATGTAAACATCATATTTCTCTCGAAGATCTTCTCCAAAATATTTTAAGATTAAAGCAGAAACATTCTTTACCGCTTCTTTTGCAATTTCTCCTAATTTTCCTGTTGCAACAAATTCTGTTTTCTTTCCACCTGGTGTGACTTCAGATTCGATTGGAAGTACAATACCAGAATATGCAGAGTCAGAGCCCATCACTGCCAAACCATTTACTCTCCCTACACGAGTTCCTGTTGTGACAATCACCTCATATTTTTTCTTTGCTTCAATGTACTTGTCTGCAATTTGTTGTTCTAAAGTTTTAGCGACTTTCTTTGCTTCATGAATATGTTTTGGTTCCACAAATTTTGCATTATCTTCCACTGCAACATCTCCTGCTGCACGTACTAAACCGCCTAACTCACGTAATCTTGCAGTGAGTTTTCCAGATGTGGAAGCCATTCTTCGTGCTTCATCTATCATAGCTTCTACTGCATCTTTTGTAAAGTGAGGAATCTTTGCATCTTTTTCCACTTCTTGTGCGATAAATATTGCAAGTTTATCTCGATTTTCTGGTGTGTCATCCATTGTATTATTCATGTATACTTCGTATCCATAGCCACGAATTCGTGATCTCAGTGCAGGGTGCATATGCTGAATTGTTTCTAAGTTTCCTGCAGCGACTAAAATAAAGTCTGTTGGTACTGGTTCAGAGCGAGTCATTGCACCACTCGAACGTTCAGATTGGCCAGTAATGGGATATTTTTTTTCTTGGAGTGCAGTGAGAAGTTCTTGCTGTGAGTGCGGTTGTAATGTTGAGATTTCATCAATGAATAAAACTCCGCCAGAGGCTCTGTGAACCATTCCTGGGATAAGACGTTCGTGTGCTGGGGTTCCTAAGCCTCCTGAATTTTTTACGAGAATACCATTTGCGAAGAGGTTTCCTGATTCTGTGGTGAGGTTGTATAAAGGACCATTATAAGGAATGCGTTCTATTTTCTTTATTTTTTCACTCTTGAGTTTGAATGGAAACATGTACTGTAAAAGTCCGTATTTCTTTTTAAGGGTTATGTTTTTAT
>JAUYPF010000037.1 GCA_030697685.1 bacterium
TTATGGGTTCTAAAGTAATTGCAGATGCATTGAAAAAAGTTGATAAACCAACTATTTCTGTGATTACTGAGTATGGTACTTCAGGCGCATATTGGATTGCTTCACAAACAGATTATATTGTTGCTGATGAGCTTTCCATTGTCGGAAGTATTGGAGTTTTAGGGTCCTATTTAGAATTTGGTGATTTTTTAGAAGATTATAATGTTACTTATCAGCGTCTTGTTACTGGAAAATACAAGGATATTTCTTCTCCTTATAGAGAAATGACTGAGGAAGAAGAAGAGCTTATTATGGAACGTTTACAAGGTATTCATGATTATTTTGTTGCTGATGTTGCTCAAGGAAGGGGCATGGAAATTGCAGATGTGGAAGATCTTGCAAATGGTTTATTTTATCTCGGGAAGGATAGTGTGGAGAATGGATTGGTTGATTATATAGGAAATAAAGAATATGCTATTGAATTAACAAGAGAAATGGCTGGTATAACTGAAGGGGAAGTTTCAGAATATGCCGAGGAAGAAAGTTTTTTCAGTAAGGTTTTTATGAAATACACAGCATATTCTTCTTTTTACATTGGGCAGGGCATTGGTAGTGTGCTTTTTTCTGTTGAAAATTCTGATATACAGATAGAAGTTTGAGCTAGGCAAAGCCTTATAAAGAACAAATTATTCAGGAATTCTAGGAGATTTATAGAACTATGGCACAAAGAACAGGCGGATTACGAAGAAAAACACGATCCAAGCTTAAAAAAAATGTTCGTATGAAAGGAAAGATTAGCATACAAAATTATTTACAAAGTTTTAAAGTTAATGATAAAGTAGCTCTTGTTATGGAGCCTTCCTTACATATGGGTATTTATCATCCACGATTTCAAGGAGATGTTGGAGTTGTTATTGGAAAACAAGGAACTTGTTACAAAATCAGAATTATTGATGGAAAAATGAAAAAACTTTTTATTGTTCACCCAGTCCATTTAAGGATGGTAAAAAATGAGTGAATTTCAAGTATTAGAAGAAGCAGCTGTATCACTTGTTGAATTAAAGAAATCTTTGAAGAATTTACAAGCAGAAGCACCACTCACTTTTCGAGCAGAAAAAACAAATACCTATTTAGAAGCTTTTCATTTATATGACAGCAAAGAAGCGGAGGAACTTTCCAAGAAGGTCATGGCATTAAATATTCCTCGATTGAAAGAGAGGCATATTATAAAGATAATTGATATTATGCCAAAAGACTTGGATAGTTTACGCTTATTACTTAGTACAGAGACATTAACCATAAAGGATGAAGATTTAAAGAAAATATTAGATGTTATTCCACAATAAAATTCAAAATGAATACAGTATCCAAGGAAGAGTTTGTAGTTGTATTAGACTTTCTTCCAAATGGGTATCCATTTGATTCTCGTCCTTCTTTTAGAAAAGGGCCTATTGCTCAGGCATTAAGTAAAATTAATTTTACTCTTCTTGAAATTATTCCTAAACAAGGTATTATTTTACAAGCTTCTGAAGAAGTTTATATTGGTGAGGGGAAACGAGACAAAGTTCATCATGTTGTTGGAAGGATTAGTTCTGAGAGATTGACACAAACTGCAAAGGGAGAATTAGAACATGTGGTGAAGAAATTAGTGATTGAGAATCCAGAACGTTTTGTTGAATTCTTCAATAAAGCAGGACCAATTAGCACTCGAATGCATCAAATAGAGCTTCTTCCAGGTATTGGAAAAAAGCATATGTGGGAAATTCTTGAAGCACGAGAGGAAAAGCTATTTGAGAGTTTTGAAGATATTAAAACACGAGTAAATTTGATACCAGATCCTATGAAATCAATCGTAAAAAGAGTTATTATGGAAATTAATGAAGAGGATAAATATAGGATTTTTGTACGATAATCTTTCTTTTAGCAAAAGCTTTTTAAAGAGAGGATTTTTAGTCATGGTATTCCAATGGAAAAAGAGCAGCCAAAACAAGAAGTACGACAATTGATTCGTATACTAAATACAGATATTCCTGGGCATTTACATATTCGACATGCTCTTACAAAGATTAGAGGTGTTGGAGATAATCTTTCTCATGCTTTTTGTGCACGATATAATATTGATGAGGAAAAGAAAGTCAGTGAACTCTCTGAGCCTGAAATTCGAGAAATCGAGGTTACATTAAAGTCTCTTGATAAAATGGATAGTTGGATGCTTAATAGACAACATGATTATGATACAGGGGATGATATGCATCTCTTGACTACTGATTTACGATTTCGAAATGATTTTGATATAAAACGATTGCAAAAAATTAAGGCATACAAAGGTATGCGGCATTCGGCCGGCCTCCCAGTGCGGGGGCAACGTACAAAAGCTCACTTTAGAAAAGGAAGAGCTGTTGGCGTTTCTAAGAAGAAGGTAGGAAGTAAATAAGCATGGGAGATACGAAAAAACAA
Organism: bacterium; assembly: GCA_030697685.1. Taxonomy (GTDB): domain Archaea; phylum Nanobdellota; class Nanobdellia; order SCGC-AAA011-G17; family GW2011-AR17; genus JAGVZZ01. Next base: position 2,437 of record JAUYPF010000037.1, read on the forward strand.
AGAAAAAAATACAGTGGTCCTCAGCATCCATGGCGTCGAACCAGGATAGAGGAAGAAAAAATTCTTGTTGAAGAGTATGGGTTACGAAACAAAAAAGATTTGTGGAAGACTACTTCTAAATTAGGCTCTTTTAAAAAACAAGCTAAATCATTGATTGCAAGGCAAGGTACACAAGCTGAGCTTGAAAAAAAATTATTTTTAAGCAAACTTCAAAGATTAGGTCTCATTGGAATGGATGCTGGTGTTGATGAAGTTTTGAGTTTATCAGCAAAAGATCTTTTTGAAAGGCGATTACAAACACTATTGTATAGAAAAGGATTTGCACATTCTGTATTACAAGCACGACAATTTATTGTGCATGGGCATGTATTTATTGGTGCGCAAAAAATGAATGTTCCTTCTTACCTTGTTCCTGCAGGTCAAGAACAATTGATAATTTTTGATCCTAAATCAGCTCTTGCTGATCCTGAACATCCAGAAAGGAAAGTTGTAGAAAAAGCTCCTAAAATGGATGAAAAAGTTTTACGAAAGAAAGTTGATGAAGAAACTGTTGCAGAAGTTGTTCATGATGAGGTAACAAAATGAATATGAGTCCAAGACCGAGTATGCAACAAGAACGATTGAAATGGGGAGTTGCACATATTTATTCCTCTTATAATAATACAATAATTCATATTACTGATATCTCTGGAGCAGAGACTTTATCTAAAGCTTCTGGAGGAATGGTTGTGAAAGCGCACCGAATGGAATCTTCTCCTACTGCAGCAATGGCAGCAGCAAAAATTGCAGCTGAAGGAGCAAAAGATAAAGGAATTAATGCATTGCACATCCGTGTTCGAGCACCAGGAGGGCATAATGGGCCAAGTAATACAGGGCCTGGAAGTCAAGCTGCTATTCGAGCATTATCTCGTATGGGATTGAGAATTGGGAATATTGAAGATGTAACTACAGTCCCTCATGATAAGTGCCGAAAGAAAGGTGGAAAGCGAGGACGAAGAGTTTAAGATGGAAATTAAATTATTATCTAAAGATAAAGGGAAAGTTCGTATTCATGTTAAAGGTAGTACAGCTGCTGAAATGAATGCTTATCGAAGAACTATTCTTGATACACTACCTGCTATGGCAATTGATACTGTTGAACTTTTAGAAAATTCATCTGCATTATATGATGAAATGCTTGCTCATCGATTAGGGCTTGTTGTTTTGAAGACAGATACAGAATCTTATTTCATTAGAGAGAATTGTAAGTGTAAAGGTGTTGGTTGTGCGCGATGTACATTAAATCTTACTCTTGAAGCAGAAGGACCATGCATTGTATATGCAGAACAAATTAAGTCTAAAGATCCAGCAGTTGTTCCAGTACATGGAAAAACAATTATTGTAAAACTTTTAGCAAATCAAAAAATTAAATTGATTGCACATGCGATTTTATCTAGTGGAAAAGAACATATTAAATTTTCTCCTGGACTTATGTATTATCAAGGATATCCAAATATTAAAATTGGAGATGTGAAAAATCCAGATGCAATTGCAGAAATTTGTCCAACAAAGGTTTTTACAACTGATCATAAAAAATTGAGTATTAAAAATAAGGATATGTGTAATTTATGCATGGCATGTGTTGATGCTTCTAAAGGAGAAGTAGAAGTGAAAGGAAGTGAAACAGATTTTATAGTTACAATAGAACCATGGGGGCAATTAAGTCCAATAGAAATGGTAAATGGTCTTGTCGATGCACTCCATGAGCAGATTGATGCTCTCAGTGAGGAGATTAAAAAACTGAAATAATCATATGCGGGGGTGGCAGAGCCTGGTCAAATGCGCTAATTCATTTGTGTATGCAAATGAAGCGTTTGCTTGAGGGGCTAGTCTCTTAGTGAGTGCGAGGGTTCAAATCCCTTCTCCCGCAGTAAAAGGAAAAATGAAAACAAATTTACACACACGGATATTGATCACAGAGCTTAAGAAGGCTGGAAAAACAATTCCTTTATGGAAGAGAGTTGCAGAAGAGATGGAAAGCTCTACACGAAGAATGAGTTCTGTTAATCTTTCAAAGATTGATAAGATTGTACAAGATGGAGAAATTGCTCTTGTTCTAGGCAAAGTTCTTTCTTCTGGTTCTTTATCTAAAAAAATGTCTGTTGCTGCATTTGCTTATTCTGAAGCAGCTCGAGAAAAAATCACAAAGAATGGTGAAGCATTATCTTTATCTGAATTATTGAAAAAAAATCCTCAAGGGAAAAAAGTGAGGTTAATTAAATGACAGAACAACATATTGTTATCAATGCAGAAGGGCTTATTTTAGGAAGACTTTGCAGTTATGTTGCGAAGAAAGCATTGCTTGGTTATACTGTAGATGTTGTGAATATTGAAAAAATAATTGTTACAGGAAACAAAGATGTTGTTCTTGCAAAATACAAACGATTTAGTAGGATGGGTGGACCTTCTTTTGGACCTTTTATTGGGAAGAGTTCTAGGGATCTATTCAAGAGAAGTTTAAAGAGAATGCTTCCTTTCAAAAAAGCTCGAGGTGTAGAAGCTTTTGCAAGAGTAAAAGCTTATAAAGGACTGCCAGCAAGGTATAGCAATCAAAAATTAGAAACATTAGAAGAAGCACATGTTTCTAAAGTTCCTAATACTAAATATATTAAATTAGAAAGAGTAACTCAATTTTTAGGTGGAAAATGAAAATTATACAAGTATCTGGAAAAAGAAAACGAGCGGTTGCTCGTGCACGATTGAAAGAAGGAAAAGGAGTTATTCGATTAAATTCACTTAATTTGGATGGAATGACTCCAGAGCTTGCAAAACTTATGATTATGGAGCCTATTATTCTTGCAGGAGATCTTGCAAAGGGTGTTGATATTGATGTTCGTGTGCAAGGCGGTGGATGGCATTCACAAGCTGAAGCAGTGCGATTGGTTGTTGCTCGTGCATTAGTGCAATTTAGTGGATCTAAAGCTTTGAAACAAAAGTTTTTAGACTATGATAGGCATCTTTTAGTTGCTGATACTCGCCGTGCTGAAGCTTCAAAACCTAACGATTCTAAACCTAGAGCTGCACGTCAGAAGAGCTACAGATAATTCGCCTCTTGTAAGTAGTATCTATTTTTTTCTTAGCTTATAATTTTTTTATGCTTGGGGCTCTGTAGAAAACTTCAATAAACCCTACTTATAGACATTGGAATGTTATAGCTTTTATAAACAAAAGCAGTCTTCAAAAAAATAATTTTTTGTATTTGTATTTTTTCTGAATTATTCCTTTTTAATTCCGGACAAGCTTTTAATGTATATAGTTATATAAAGCTAAATAAAAATAATACATTTATGGAACTCTTTGCAAAAGGAAAACGTTCATTAGTATACAAAGAAGGAAAAATAATAATCAAAGAAGAAAGAAAAGATATTCAAGCAGTAAATCGTATAGAAAATGAGGGAGAATGGTTGAAAGTACTAAATAAATATAAAATAGGGCCAAAATTCATAAACATAGAAAAAAATAAACTCTACATGGAATTCATTGAAGGACCAAAGCTAGAAACATTTTTGAAAACTGCAAAGAAAGAAAACAAAATTAAAATTCTCAAACAACTTCTCGAACAAGCTTACATCCTTGATACAATTAAAATAAACAAACTAGAAATGCATCGCGTCACAAAAAATGCAATTGTAAGAAAAAACAAACTTATCCTTATTGATTTTGAGCGATGTAAAAGAACACCTTTTCCTAAAAATGTCACACAGGCAGTACAATTTATCAATAAATATCTCCAAAATAAAGAACTGCTCAGAAAAGCAAAGGAATATAAAGAAACCTATTCGGAAAAATCATTTAAGGAACTCAAAAAATGCTTGACCAACACTTTATGATTGATGAAGAACTTTTGCAAAGAATCATTACTGCAGCAGACCTCAAAAAAACAGATACAGTTCTGGAAATTGGTCCTGGTACAGGAAATCTTACCAAACTTCTTCTAGGAAAGGGAAAATCTCTTACCCTAGTAGAAAAAGATAAAGTACTTCTACAAAAGTTAAAAGAAGATCTCAAAGGAGAAAAGAACATAACCTTTATACAAGCGGACGCAACACAGCAAAAACTTCCAGAATTCACAAAGTGCGTCTCTAATCTTCCCTATACCATTTGTGAACCTCTCCTATGGATTTTTACAAGATATGAATTTGAAACTCTCGTCCTTGTCCTCCCAAATAAATTTACAGACTTACTCCAAGGCTACGTTCCCTCACGTTTACACCTTCTTATGGAAACATTTTACAAAGTAGAATACCTAGAACGCATTCCCAAACAAGCTTTTGATCCACAGCCAAAAATAGAATCTGCATTGATAAAAATCACCAAAAAAGAAACACAATCATTTTTAAGAGAATTCCTTTCACAATATGATAAAAAAACAAAAAATGCTCTAGAAACAATTTTATGCAAGCATGGAAAAACAAAAACAGAAGCAAAAAATATCATTGCACTAAAGCTCAGACCAAAAATACAAGAGCAAAGTATCCTTACTTTAAGCCTAGAAGAAATACAGGTAATACATAAAATGTTCGAGAGTAGCATTCTATAGACCTTTAAAGTTTAAATTCTTTTCTCTTACAGAGATGCAAAATACTTTTAAATCTGCAAGTCATATAAGAATGTATGAAACCAAGGTTCGGACAAAAATCTGTAACTGCGGATAATGTGTTTTTTGACAACAATAGACTAGAAAGGGATTTTAAGATTGATGAAGACTAAGAGAAAAAGTATATACTAAGGAATTTTTCATGAAAAGAAATGACCAAGAAAAACAGAAAAAAATAGCAAGAGAGAGGATTGAGATATTATTTCAAAAGGCAGAAGAAACATTTCCAAAACACCCCGACAGAGCGAATCGCTATATTCAGATAGCAAGGCGTATAGCTATGAAGCTCAATTTACATTTGAGCAAAAAGCAAAAGAGATCTTTTTGCAAGCATTGTTACAGTTACCTGCTCTCTGGAAGCAATGCTCTAACCAGAATTCGCAATGGAAACGTAATTACTTACTGTAAAGAATGTAAAAAATATACAAGAATTCCTTTACCCAAAAACAAAAGTCTTATAAGCCAGTAGGACTTATTCATACTTCATGGTAGGAATTCAACTTCTAAGCAAAGTAGGTGAGAGAGGCCAAGTAGTTATTCCAAAACCACTAAGAGAAAAGCTTAAAATCATTCCAAATTCAATAGTTATTTTTGAACTTGAAGAAAATAAAGTCACACTAAAAAAAAGTTCTGAAGGGTTAAATATCCTAGAAGAATATGTCAATGGCCTAAAAAAGAAAATAAAACTTCCAAAAAACATCAATTGGGATGAAATGTATTATTCCCAATTTAAAAAATGATCTACATTGATTCAAATGTATTTATTTTTGCAGCTTTAACAGATGATGAAAGAGCAGAAAAAGCAAAAGAGATTCTCACAAGAGTAATTTTAGGCAAAACACAAGCATATACCTCAGCGATAACTATAGATGAAGTAACATGGGTTATTTGGAAAGAAACAAAAGATAAAGAATTTGCAATAAAAGAGTCCCTTCGTATTCTTCAGTTTAGTAATCTTCATATTATTCCAGTTGATGAGAAAATCCTTTATGAATCCTTAGACATTATGAAAAGTCTAAAGAACATAAAACCAAGAGACGCTATACATATAGCATCCTGTTTTCATAAGAAGATCCCTATTATAGTCAGTGATGATTCTGATTTTGATAATATCCAAGGACTAAAAAGGCTTCCACTAGATTAAAAATATAACTCCAATTCTATAAACAACTCAAAATACTATCCAAAAAACTTCTGAAGAAATGACTGCCCATTTTTTTGTCCCACAAGTTCTTTATGAATTCGAGGCCAATCTTTCCTCATAAATTCTCTCTCAAAGGCAAGAATATGCCCAAAACCTCTTCGCTTTAATTCTCGTGTCACAATACCTCCAGCATGTGGGTGTTTATACAATCGTTGGTATGGACTTTGAAAGCCATGCATATAATGCACAAGCTCATGCGCGATCGTTGCATCAATCATCCCTTCTGGAACTTTTTCATGTGCAAGCAAGGAATTCACCACAATTTCTGTATCTCTATTTTTTAACATTTTAATGTGCCCAAATTTATTTTTCCATTTTCCTTTGAAACGAATGATGACAGTATTTTTTCTTTCTATATCAGGAAAAAGTAATAACCACAATTGATCTAATCGCTCTGCTAACCATTTTTGATCTCTCATAAAAATAATCTTAAGAAAATAAGTTTATAATGATTTCTCTAAAAAAAGGATTATTCTAGGCTATAATTATCCTTTCTTAAATTTTGCAATCTCATCAATGAGATCAACATGCCCCATAAACTGTGCTCGACAGCAATACCTATCTAAACCTAAGTCATCCATGACTTTTTTCGCACTTTCTCCTTGTGCTGTTCTTCTTTTGTATTCGTCCCAGAGTTGCGCTATTGGTTTACCGCAGCTGATGACAACGGATTGGTATTATCATTGTTTTTATCCTTGCCCCCTGACTCAAGCTTTTTCAAGCCTTTTTCAGTCAAGAAAATTCTATAAGGATAACATTTTTTCTCAATATATCCATGATTTTCTAAAACTGTTAGCTGTTCGTAAATTTTCTCCCTATTTAAAGCTTTCGACCATCAAAATTTGTAGTATCTTAACAAAATTAAAATCTCGTACTTTAGAAGAATGCTTTACATAAGGAAAATAAGCTTATCAAATAGTTTATTATTCTTACAAAAAAGAGAATTTCTATCACGCCTATCAAAGAGTTCTATTTCTAAAAGATGTTTTTTTATTCCTCTTTTTCCTCTAAAATATCTTCAAGGAAATTTTTCACATGAGGAGTAATAATTGTATGGCCATTTTCAAAAGATACAGAAGCAACAAGTCCAATAAGTTTTCCATTTTGAAAAACAGGACTGCCACTATAGCCTCTTTCTAGAGCTGGAGTTACATAAAAAGAAGGATAAGAATGACTACCCTCTTGTGTATATCCATAGTTCTGTGTTGAAGAAAGATAATCTAAATTTCCTGAAGTAACAGATAAAGATCCTAATCTTTTTTCAGGATCAACAGGATGTGTATAAGAATAAGAATATTTCATATATTTCTCTTCAAGAGCTTGAGAAATTCCTAAACCTTGAAAATTTGGATTTTTTTCTTCTAGCTGTACCAAAGCAAGATCATACAAAGGGGAAAGTGCAACTGGATGACTAACAAAACTTTGAAAGCCATCATCTGTTCTAATAAAAGTATGAATAGCTATCGCACTTTCATCAGTATAATAAAGATCCCTTTTTCCTAGAACATGATAATTACTTAGAACAAGATCAGGGCTGATAAAAACACAATTCCCAGATGCTAAAATCATATCAGAAGGGTCTTCCGTAAGATACATTTTTTGTGCATAACAAGAAGAATGAGTGGGAGCAGGAGAATCTTCACGAAGAGAAGATCGAAGAACT
>JAUYPF010000045.1 GCA_030697685.1 bacterium
CAAATGATTGTTAATGGTTTTATCGAACCAATAGTTAAAGCACTTCCTCTAGAATACGCAGTTGAACTCAATAAACTTATAGAACTAGAAATTGAGGGGCTCTAAAATTCTACAATGAAAAAAAATATACAATCCATAGGAATAAGCCTTCAAAAAGAAAAGGAACTCGCAAAAGAACTTTTTAAGAATCTGGGGATTCCATCTTTAAAATATGGGCTAGGAATACAAATTATCCTCAATGAATTAGATCTCAATAAAGCACTTGCAAAAGAAAATGAAGAAGAAAGAATGTCTATTGAAGCACCAAAAGAAGTAAAAATTCTCTCACCAACAGAACTATCTAGTGAAGAACAGGAATATTATTGGGAAGGTTTAGTTTCTGCTGACGAAAATAAATTCCTTGCTCTTCATCACGCAATTCTAAATGATGCAAAGATTATTATAATCCCACAAAATGTAAGCTGCAAAGAAGCAATTAGGATTACATCACATTTCTCAAATAAAGCAAAGGCAGAAAGTATTATTATTATTGCAGAACAGAATTCTTCTGCAAGAATCATTGAAGAAAGCATATCAGAAAACGAGGCATATTACAAAAGTCAAGTCGTACAAATCTATGCCAAAGAAAATGCAATCATAGAATTTTATTCTTTCCAAAACCTCTCTACAGAAACATACAATATGACCATAAAAAGAGGACGAGCAGAAAGAAACGCAAAAATAAGCTGGTGTGATATTTCTCTAGGAGGAAAATTTACGCAATTACATATACAAACATCCTTACTTTGTCCAAATGCAAAAACTCAAGCAATGGGAGGATACTTTGGAAAAGGAACACAAATATTTGATATTTACAGTGAAGCAACACACAAAGCCTCCGCAACAGAATGTCTACTCTATAACAAAGGGGTTCTCTGTGATATGGCAAGAACTATAATTAGAGGGAAAATTAGTATTGAAAATGGAAATAGCAAGTGTAAAGCAAAACAAAAATCAGAAAACCTCATTGTAGGAGAACATGCACGTTGCGATGCAGTTCCAATGCTTGAGGTAAATAATGATGATGTCACTTGTTCTCATGGCGTTACCATTAGTCATCTTGATGAAGAAAAGATTTTCTATCTCACAGCAAGAGGTATCGACGAAGAATCAGCAAGAAATATGATCATCTCTGGATTTCTTGATCCAATTATTAATCAATTTCCAGAAGAAGCATTTCAAGAAAAAATAAGAGAAAAATTATGGGAAAAAATAACACAATGAAAGACTATAAAGAAGATTTTCCAATACTCAAACAAAAAGTAAAAGGTAAACCTTTGATTTATTTAGATAATAGTGCAACAACACAAAAACCAAGACAGGTTATTCAAGCAATTACAAACTATTACGAAAAAGATAATGCAAATGTACACAGAGGTGTACACGAACTCTCTATGCGTGCAAGCGAAGCATACGAACAGGCACATCAAATAGTTGCAGATTTTATTAACGCACAATTTGAAGAAATTATTTTCACAAAAGGAACAACAGAAAGTCTCAATCTTTTAGCATATTCATTAGGAAAAAACCTAAAAAAAGATGATGAAATTCTTCTCTCAGAGATGGAACACCATAGTAATTTTGTTCCATGGCAGCAAATAGCAAAAGAAAAAGGAGCAAAAATAAAACTCATTCCTCTTACTAAAGGATATCGTTTGGATATGAAAGCTGCAGAAAAGCTTATCACTAAAAAAACCAAAATTGTTTCGGTAACACAGTATTCAAATGTTCTTGGAACGATCAATCCTATAAAAATCATAGCAAAGATGGCACATAAAGTAAATGCAATAGTAATAGTTGATGCTGCACAATCAATTTCTCATATGAAAGTAGATATAAAAGATCTAAACTGTGACTTCCTCGCATTCTCTGGACATAAAATGTTCGCTCCAACAGGTATTGGTGTACTTTATGGAAAGAAACAACTCCTCGAAAAATTAGAACCATATCAATGTGGTGGTGGCATGATTCAAGAAGTAACTTTAGAAAAAACAACATGGAATGAACTCCCTTGGAAATTCGAAGCAGGGACTCCAAACATAGAAGGAGCTATTGGTCTTGCAAAAGCAATAGAATACATTGAAAAAATTGGAAGAGAAAATATAGAAAGATACAATGAAGAATTAACAGGCTACGCACTCAAACAACTCTCTCCAATAAAAGGTCTCACAATTATTGGTCCAAAAGAAAATAAAGAAAGAGGAGCAGTAATTTCTTTTATACTTGAAGGCTTGCATCCTCATGATGTTGGGGAAATTCTCAATCAAGAAGGCATTGCTATTCGGGGAGGAAACCATTGTGCCATGCCTCTCATGACAAGTCTAAAGATCAATGGAACAAATCGTGCTTCTTTTCATATTTACAACACAAAAGAAGACATAGACAGTTTAATAAAAGCAATAAAAAAAGCACAGGATCTATTCAAATGAAAAAAGAAGAGCTCGATAAGATTGATAGAAATGAAATTTCTTCTACAACACTCACAGAAGAACAAGAGATGTACAAAGATAATATTATTGATTATTATAAACATCCTAGAAATAAATGTGAATTAAAAGATTATACTCATAAACGAAGGGAAATCAATCCTTTATGCGGTGATGATATTACATTGTATTTGAAAATAGAAAAAGGAAAGATAAAAGAAGCAAGTTTTATTGGCAAAGGTTGTGCAATATCTCAAGCATCTATCTCTCTACTTACAGAAAAGATAAAAGACATGCCTATCAAAAATGCAAAAAAATTACAAAAAGAAGATATACTAGAAATATTAGGAATTCCCATTAGTTTTGTGCGTATGAAATGCGCATTACTCTCATTAAAAGTACTAAGCAAAGAACTCGAGGAAATAAAATGAAACAACTAGAAATTCAAGATCTTCATGTAGAAGTAGATGGAATTGAAATTATTAAAGGAGTAACACTCAACTTTCACTCTGGAAAAGTGCATGCACTCATGGGGCCAAATGGATCAGGAAAATCAACCCTGGCAAATGCACTCATGGGACATCCAAAGTATAAAATCACAAAAGGAAAAATTATTTTAGATGGAAAAGATATAACATATGAAAAAGCAAATATTCGTGCAAAGCTTGGTTTATTCTTATCATTTCAATATCCTGCAGAAATTACTGGAGTAACCATGAATAATTTTTTAAGAACTGCAGTAAATAATCAAAGAGAAAAGAAATTTTCCATAGTTGAATTTCACACATTCTTAAAAGAAAAACTAAAAGAATTAAATATGGAATCTTCTTTTATGAAACGATATATTAACGAGGGTTTTTCAGGTGGAGAAAAGAAAAAAGCAGAGATATTACAATTATCTTTATTAGAACCAAAGTATGCCATTCTTGATGAAGCAGACAGCGGGGCAGATAGGGATGCATTAAAAATTATTGGAGAAAGTATAAATAGAATAAAACAAAAGAATAGTATGGGAATAATTGTAATAACACACTATCAAAAAATGTTACATTATCTTAAAGCAGACCATGTAACGATATTAGTTGAGGGGAAAATTGTCGATACTGGAGATGCAACACTCGCAGAAGAAATCGAAAAGAATGGATATAACAAATATTTAGGAGAAATAAAATGATAACAGAAGAAGATCTCATTGAAGTCTTTAAAAATTATGATGACCCAGAACTAAATATTGATGTCTGGACTTTAGGTTTAATCTACAAAATAGAAATAATAGATGATACACATGTAAAAATACTTCTCACCTTTACTTCTCCTATGTGTCCCTTTGGCCCAGAAATGGTTGCGGAGTTAAAAAAGCGAATTCAAGCAAAAGGTGTAGAGAATGTCGAAATAGAAATTACGTTCGATCCGCCATGGGAAGCTTCTGAAGAATTACGAGAAATGCTGGGTGTATAAATCTCTTTATTCTTATTTGGGGATAGGAATACCTCTGGGTTCTGCATTGGCTCTTGTTTCTTCAACCAAAAGCTTTAAATAGTTGTTTTGTCCCTTTAAAGTAGTCTCAGAGGTGATAGGATCATGAGATGCGAAAAAACCCTTTAATCTTTAAACATGAGGAATATGAGTTTCTTCATCGAGTCTACTTAGTACGGCCTTCTAAAGGAAAATTTTATGATGGAATTAACAGAAAGAAAGGTGTTGGCTTAAATAAAGATCAAATCCTTTTTATTAAGAAAAAATTTTCTGAGTGGAAGCAAAAAAACCCGAATGAGTTGCTTTGGATGGGAATTGAGGCTGAATGAGTGAATATACAGAAGAAGAGGTGAAATTTATTAGGGAAGCATTTATTCAAAAAGATATTTCACAAGAAGACATAACTTCTTTTTTATCTCTTGGAGAGGTTCCAAAGTATCTTCTTAGTTTTCTCCCTTTATTTTCTCATCACAGAGATTTGTTTGAAAAAATACGAGCTGATGAAAAAGTACAAAGATATTCTTTTTTAGGCTTTTTTCCAGAATCATTTCCACTTGTGTATGAGAATGAGACTCTTCCAGAACTTTCTTTTACACGAGGAAATAGAGGGTTTGTTTACTTATTTTCACATCCTACAAAAAAATTTGTGATTAAGCCTTTTCAAAGCAAAAGAGAAAGAAATATTGCTGTTATTGCAGAGAGACTTGGTGTTGGACCAAAGCAGTATAACAGTCTGGAGGGATTTCTTACAGAAGAGCTTGTTGATGGAAACCTTTTTTCTCAATTGAAAGAAGAAAAGACTTCTCCTGAGCAAATGTATTCCTTAGGAAGAAGAGTGGGTGAGATTCTTTTTTCATTACACAAAGAAGGAATTTTTTATAATGATACCATTTTGAGTGATGATTATGGACGATCGCACGTTCTTGTTCCAGAGCAATCTCCAGCGAAACTTTTTGATTATGGTGTTGCTGTACAGATTGGAAAAGATAAAATATGGAATGATGATGAAGTGTATGATTATGCTAGAACTTTACCTATGATTAATGCATTCTTTTCTGGTTCTGTGGAAGAAAGAAAGCACCTTATTGAGCAATTTCGACCTGAAGTTGAGTTTTTATCTGCTGAAGATATTTTGAGAAGAGATATAAGTTTTATTTTTGAAGGATTGCATTTTGCTGAGTATCGATTTTGTAGGCTTATTAGTGAACCTTTTTTGAAAGGATTTAAGGAAGTGTATCCTTTATAGTTTTTTAAGAAAGGAAGGAAATACTACAATGAATTCTGTGCAAAGTTTTAAATAAGATACTTTTTTTCTACTTTTCATGCATCCTCTTGAAATTTTTAAAGAACAAGGTATTCGAAATCTTGCCGGGCCTTTTGCTCTGAATCATATTCTTGAAGAAAAACGTCTTGTATATCTAGAACAGAAAGTTGGCATTCTTGCACGAAGTTATTATGGCCAATTTGAGGATCATGCTTTTCTTATTTCTGGTCTTGTACAACAGCCTCATGCAAAAAAATTATTTGGAACTTTTTCTCGTCTGGGTGTAAAAAATCCTTGCTTATATCCTTGGGTTTCTTTTTCTGATCAAGAAAAATGGTATAAGCATTCTTCAGTTAGTCTTATTCGTGATATTGAAGTTATCAAGACCCCTTCTTTGTATATTTATATTGGTGATTTTCCTAATGATGATCTTGTTACATTAACAGATGCTGATACTCGAACTTTTTTTGAGGCTCAGTTACTTCCTCAGTCTCCTGCAAGTGGATTACGTGATGAGTTTGTTGCATCTTTTTTAGAAGCTATTACCAAAAAAGAGGTTTGTGGCTATGATTTATATTATGGCTATAAGAAAAGTTTGGATAAGGATTATTATTACAATAGCAGAAAACAAAAATTGTATCGTCTTATTCGTGGGAAGCTTCTTTCTTAAGAAATTTTTCTAGATTTTTGATACTTTTGAGTATTGCATAAGGTTTTTCTTTTTGCAATTGTGCTTTTGTATGATTTCCTGTGCATACTGCAATTGTTTTTACTTTTGCTTTTTTTCCTGCACGAATGTCATAAATAGAATCTCCAATCATATAACCATCATTTAGTTTAAGAAGTTGTTTTGCTTTAATTATTTCATCAGGAGCAGGCTTTGGATGCTTGACATCATCATTTCCTATTATTTTGTCAAAATGATTTTTATTTATTTTTGTTGCTTTTAAAATTGCAAGGATTTCTTTATGTTTACAATTTGAAAGAATGGCAATTTCATAATCCTTTTTTAGTTTATTTAAAGTTTCTTTTGCACCAGGAATTGCTTTTGTATATTTTATTGTATCTTTGATGAGAAAAGCATCATGATCCATTACTACTTTTTCTCTTTGTTTTTCTTTTAATGCAGGGTAAAGTTTTTTTATGAGCTGTGAACTTTCTAAACTGAAGAATTCTAATAGTTTTTTGTCTGTTTTTATTTTTAGTTTATTTTTCTTAAATGCTTTTTTAAATGCTTGAATATGTGCTTTTGATGAGCGTACTAAGGTGTTATCCAAATCAAAGCATAGTAGTTGCATGTTTTCTTTGGAGGATTTTGTTCTTTTAAATGTTTTGGAAAGGTTTTAATACTTTGAGAACTTTATTTATTTAAGGAGGGATTTTTATGAAAGGAAAAATATTTATAATATTTAGTATATTATTAGCTAGTGTTTTTGTTTCTGCAGCTTCTTGGCCAGCAGATTCTAGTGGAACAGAATTAGTTTCTGGATTGCCAAGTCCATATGAGCCAAGCGGACTTGCATGGGATTCTGAAAGCCAAAAATTGTATACCATTAGTGATGAGGGGATTATTAGTCGTATGAACATTGACGGAAGTAATGTAGAAAATTGGTATGTTTCTGGTGATCTTGAAGGCATTGCAGTTGTTTCTGGAAAAGTGTATGTTGGCATTGAATATCCTTTTGTTATGAAAGAGTTTGATACAAGCACAGGTGCTTTTACAGGAAAAAGTTGGACCTTCTCTGAAGTTGTAGGAACTTCTAAAATGGGTATGGAAGGTGTTGCAGTTGCTGCTACAAGCACTGGGCTACGTGTCTATGCTGGATCACAATCTGATGGAAAAGTTTCTGTATATGATATTGATCCTTCTGTGAGTGAAAGTATGAGTTATGTTGGAAGCTTTACACCTTATTCTGGAAGTCTTTCTGATCTTTCTTATGATGCACAAACAGGAAGACTCTATGCATTGTATGATAACAAGCTCTTTGAAATGGATAGCGATGGAAATGTTCTTGCTGAATATGATGTTGAAGGAAGTGATCAAGAAGGTGTTGTTGTCATTAGTAGTTGTCCTAGCAGTACGGGAAGTATTGTTATTGCTTCTGATACAAGTGCATCTATTATGAGATATGACAATTTTGCTGTGAGCTGTCCTGCTGTTGAAGTTGTTGAAGAAGAAGAAGTTGTTATAGATCCAAATTTAGTAGAAAGTTTTAGTATTAGTAAAGGTGTTGTTTCTGTTCTCTATCAGGATGGGCATAGCAATAGTTTTACTCCAAAGAAATATGGGAAAATCCAGGCAGTTCTTTCTTCTGATGCAACAAAACTTATTGTAGGCAATGGAAAGTATCTTGCTGTCTATGAAAATGGAGTAGAGCTTTCTCATGTACGAATACCTAAGGGACTCAAGAATTACACTTTATCTCTTTCTGGAGATGAGATTCTTGTAGAGTTTGCTCTTGGACGTTATCAATATAGTGTTCTCTTCACTCTTGATGAGGATACTTTAGTATTGGAATCTGTACAAAGAACAAGAAGATAATTTTTTTTCTTTTTTTATTCAGAAAGTATATAAGGTAGTTATTTCTTGGAAATTTTACTAAAAAGAGTGAAAAGGAGAAAAATGGTAGAAACAATCGCAATTCATAGAAGTAAGCCTTTAACTGGTTCACTACATTATGTTCCGGATAAGAATCAAGCATTAATCTGTGCTTTGGAGTCTGTATATAACGCTACTGAAGTCCCTTTTGGGAATAGTGGTTTAGGACGACAAAGAGCATTAGGAAATATTGATGTGTGGGACAATTGGTTTTATGGTTGCCCTCAAGTGCAGGGAAAAGTTGATGATAAAAGCATGTTTTTCTTTGATGATAGAGTGGTTGATGTAGACCATTTGGAAGATCATCCTTTGTTAAATCCTGTTTTTTTAAGAGACAATTGGTCTGAAATGAAAAATGGCTCTTTACCTGTTTCTCAAGAGTATTTTTCTGCTTTAGTAGAATTATCTCGTGTTGAAGGCTCTGGAGTTCGTGCACTTTCTCATGCAGATATGGGAAAAATAAATGACTTTTTTGGGCTATCTCAAGCAAAAAGTCATGCATATATGAAAGCTTTCTTAGGTCTTTCAGAAGCAGAGAGAGGAGATTATCTTAAAGCACATGAAACCAAGCATGGAAAAAACATTGGGCTTTATTGTGCTCTACAAGATGCAGAACAAGAAAAAGCGATGGGGCGTTTGTCTGTGTTCGTTAACGGTTACAACCTGGATGGCAGCAGCATTCTAGGCAGCAATTACGCGCGTCTGTTAGGGGTACGTCGTCGTGTGGCGAGCGCAGCGAGCTCCAGCGCCAAAGGCGCTCCGCACAAAACTTTAGAAGATGAACTAGTAGGTGCATTTCCTGAAATAGATTCAGAAAGACTAAAAGGTATACTTTCTCGATATCAATAAGATGTTAACCCTCATTGGCCTAGGCTTGAACGACGAAAAGGACATTTCTATAAAAGGACTAGAAATAGTCAAGAAAGCAGACATTGTCTACTTAGAAAATTATACTTCAAAACTTCAATGCTCAAAACAATCTTTAGAAAAACTCTATGGCAAAGAAATTCAATTAGTAGAAAGGGAAGTCCTAGAGAATGCAACTGCAATAATTAGCCAAGCAGCATATAACACTGTTGCCATTCTTATTGTTGGAGATGTTTTCTCTGCGACCACGCATATTTCCTTATTCCAAGAAGCAAAGCAAAAAGGAATTGAAGTAAAGGTTATCAATAATGCTTCTGTCTTAAATGCAATAGGCATTACAGGTTTGGAATTGTACAAATTTGGAAAAACAACATCTATCCCTTTTCATGAATCAGACACTCCTCTAAAAGTCATAAAAGAAAATTTTAAATTGCATACTCTTTGTTTATTAGACCTGGTTCCTAGTGAAAATAAATTTATGGAATCTAGTGAAGCAATTGAAAAATTAAAAAAATCCGGTTTTGATACAAACACAAAAGTGGTTGTTTGTGCACAATTAGGTTCTGACAATCCTACAATTATCTATACAGAAGCAAAGAATGTAAAACAATTAAACAAGTTTCCTCAGTGCTTGATAGTTCCTGGTGACTTGCATTTCATGGAAAAAGAATTGCTTGAATATTATAAACCAAAAATATCGGTATAAACAAATAATTGTACTAACCGATACTTATATAAACTTATACTCTTATAGGAAAGTATGCTTATCACAAAAAAACTCTTTGAAAGAATCCAAGAAAAGAAAAAGAAGTTAGAGAAGTTAAGGCCTTTAGATAAATTCTCCTTAGGAAAATTAAAAGAAGAATTTCTGATAGAATATATTTATAATTCTACATCAATAGAGGGAAATACGCTTTCTCTGAATGAAACAAAACTTGTTTTAGAAGAAGGAATCACTATAGGAGGAAAAAGCTTAAGAGAGCACCTAGATGTAACAAATCAAAAAGAAGCATTTACCTGGATAGAAAATTGGGTAAAAGAAAAGAAAAACATAAGAGAAGCAGATATTCTAACTTTACACCAAATAACACTCAAGGGTATTTCAGAATATTGGGCAGGAAAATATAAAACTTCAGAAAATAGAATTATAGGCTCCAAATTAAAAACAACTGCACCGTATAAAGTCCAATCTGAAATGGGAAATTTAGTCTATAAACTAAATGTAAACCCTGAAAAATATAATCTTATAGAATTAGCAGCTTTTGCTCATCATGAAATTGCAAAGATTCATCCTTTTGTAGATGGAAATGGAAGAGTAGCAAGGCTTCTCTGTAATTTGATTTTTATGAAAAAAGGCTACCCTCCAATCATTATTCGAAATAAAGACAGAAAAAAATATTTTGCAAGCCTAGAAAAAGCGCATTTTGGTGATGTGAGTATTTTTATAAATTTTATTGCAAAAATGGAAGAAGAATCGCTCATACGGTATTTGAATGCTCTAACAAAAACAACTGCAAATAATGAATTACTACCTTTAAGTCTTTTAGCAAAAGAAACACCCTACTCACAGGAATATCTCAGTCTTTTGGCACGAAGGTCTATACTCCCTGCAACAAAGATAAATGGTGTATGGCATAGCTCTAAGGAAGAAATACAGAAATATCGGATAAAAGGAAAAAATGAATAAACCGATATTTTGAACAATGAAAGAAAGCCTAAATATCTACTATGATGAAGAAGGAGATTTCTTAGAAATCAATATGGGGAAAATGACAAAAGGATTTTTTAGAGAAATAGGTGATGGTATTGCGGAGCGTATTGATGAAAAGACAGGAAAAATTACAGGAATATCCATTTTAAGTTTCAAGAAAAGAATCAAGAAAGAAAAAGGTTTGAATATTTCTTTGCCTTTTAAAGTACAAATCCTAAAAGCATAAGAAAGTTTAAATAAACCTAATTCTTAAGAATGTTTATGGATTGGAAAACCTGGACAAAAATCTCTGCTGTAATTCTGTTTATTATTGCAATTGCAGGTTTTTATTTAAATAATTTTTATAATGAAGGTGTAGAATTAAGCATACAAAATTTTCCTGAGCATCTTGATTCTTTAGAAACCTCAGAAGATATCTCTTTTTCCTTCTATCTCTATAACGAAGGAGATACAACTGCTTTTGTAGAGTCTATCCTTCTTGTAAGATACGAAGAAGATGGGGCACAAGTAGCAGATACAGTTTATGTGATTCCTTCCAGAGATTTCACTATCGAACCAGGTGAATCAAAAGAAATTCTTGTTGTTCTCCCAAGTTCTGAAAAAGAAAAGGAATATTCCCTTACTGCAGAAATATTCTATGATAATAATAAACTCCTTTCAAACACCATTCCTGTCGCTTGGGGCACCTTATTATGAGAGTAGAAATTAAAGTAAAAACAAATGCAGGAAAATCAGAAATCCAAGAGAAAGATGGAAAATATACTGCTTTCTTAAAATCTGCTCCTGAAGATGGGAAAGCAAACATGGAATTACTAAAATTGGCAAGCAAATACTTCAAGAAACCTGTACGAATAGTTCTTGGAAAAGCAAGTAAAAATAAACTTATAGAATTTTAAAAAGCTTTATGAAATCGTATTAGAATTGATTGAAAAAAAATGATAAAGCTTGCAATGATCGAAGCAACTCCTGTAAGTAACATAATGAGCCTATCTTCAAAGAAAATAATCTGTGAAAAAATAACAAAGAAATTATTAAATGCAATAAGACCTAAAATTAAAAGCAAGATTGCCAAAAGTATTTTATAATTCATCTATTTTACAAAGAACTCTTTTTTTATAAACTTTACCCAGAAACATTCTCATTTATCTTAAAAGAAGGCCCACCAGTCTTAAAATTCATAATATTTTCTTCATCTTCACTAATCGTTTCCCCATTCTCCGCATTCACTTTCAAGTTATAGACTTTGAACTCTGAAGTAAGAATAGTAATATTCCACACTACAACACCATCAATGATCTGGAGAATAATAATAGACTTATCAGAATCAACAGTCACCTTCTCTAATGCCTGGAGATAATGAATGGTAACCTTATCTAAATCTAACTTCTCCAATTTCTTTTGTTTTTTCTGAAAAATCTCATCTTTTTGATGTTGCAGTTTCCCATTTTGTTTAAAATAGGTCAGCATTTTATGCTCTTTTGGAGAATAATAATCTATTCGCCACTCTTTATTCATAAGAAAACAAGAAACAAGATAAGCTCCTTTTACTGTTCCAATCTCTTTAATCAAAGCTCGCACATCTTCTAACATTTTTTGCTTATTTCATCGAGCACTTTATGCATAAAGCTACTTGTTGAGATCTGCTCGACTTTACCCTCTCTGTCTCGTACAGCTAAACTATTTTTCTCCTCTTCCTGATCTCCGATGGTAACAATATAATTCACTCTTTCAAGGATGGCACTTCGCACTTTCTTTCCAATGCTTTCATTTCTAATATCTAACTCAACACGAATGCCTTTCTCTTTCATTTCTTCTGCAAGTTTTTCTGCAAATGTATTATTTTTCTCAGTCACAGTCATCAATTTGACTTGTACTGGACTCAGCCAAAGAGGAAATTTACCTCTATACAATTCAATCAAAAATGCGATAAATCGCTCATGTGTGCTTAATGGTGCTCGGTGTATAACAAACACTTCATTATTTTGCTTTCCATGTGCATCATCATAATGTAGCTCAAATCTTTTTTTTGCTGCAAAATCTAGTTGTACAGTAGACATAGTCTCTTCTTTGCCAAAAACATTCTTAAACTGCACATCAATTTTTGGCCCATAAAAAGCAGCTTCATCTTTTGCTTCAACATATTTTAATTTTAATTTATGTAAAACATTTCTCAGCACATCCTCTGCATGCTCCCAATTTTCAGGTTCATCAATATATTTTTCTGTATGTGTCCTGTCCCCTAAAGAAAGTCTAAACCAGTAACTATGGAAACCAAAAGTAGTAAAATAAAACTGGATCATTTTTAAAACATGTTCAATTTCTTGTTCTACCTGTTCTTTTGTGCAATAAATATGTGCATCATTCATAGAAAGCATGCGCACCCTTTGCAATCCAGCAAGTGTTCCAGATAATTCATTTCGATAGACAATACCATATTCTGCAATACGCAAAGGAAGTTCTCTATAGCTTCGCACTTTTCGTGAGTAAATCAAATGATGAAATGGGCAATTCATTGATTTAAGATAATATTCTCCATCATCCATCTTCATAGAAGGATACATACCATCTGCATAGTAAGGCAAATGCCCTGATCGCATAAATAATTCTTTTTTGGCTAAATGTGGAGTAGAAACGCGTACATATCCTGCCTTTGCCTCAGTTTCAAGAGCAAACTTCTCCACTTCACTCTTAATGGTTTCTCCTTTAGGCAACCACACAGGCAAACCTTTTCCTACAAGATCAAAAAGTGCAAAGAGTTCCATCTCCTCACCAATTTTTCGATGGTTATACTTTTCCGCATCTTCTAGCTCTTGTAATCGTTGCTTCAAAGCTTCTTCACTTTCATATGCAAGCCCATAAATTCTTTGCAATTGTATATTCTTTGCATCTCCTTTCCAATAAGCCCCAGAAACTTTAGTTAATGTAAAATGCTTCAACTCTTTTGTATTCTCAACATGTGGACCATGGCAAAGATCAACAAAAGTTCCTTGCCCATAAAAGGTAGGTTTTTCTCCTTTGGATTTTAGTTCTTCATATAATTCTTTTTTCAAAGACTCATGAGCAAGAAATTCTTTTTGTTTTTCAGCTGAAAGCTCTATTTTTTGAATAGCCTCTGCAGCACTAACTAGGTCTTTCATTTTCTTGCTAATCTTTTTCAGATCTTCAGGAGTAAAAGGCTCTTTTCTGAGAAAATCATAATAAAATCCATCTTCAATGACAGGACCAATACCCATCTGTACATCTGGAAATAATTGTTTTACAGCCTGTGCTAAAAGATGTGCACTGCTATGGCGAATGCGATGTAATTTACTATCCTCATTTTCATCATTATCCATATCAACAAGAAATTCTTCTTATCCTTTTAAAACTTTCTCTGGGAATTATGTGGAGTTTGCAATCATTTCTAAGAGAAGTTTTACTGCAAGATGTGCGGTTCTTTGATCTTGATCATAGCTTGGATTAAGCTCCATAATATCAAAACCTATGACTTGTCTTTGTTTCATAATTCTTTTCATAAGAAATAATACTTGGTTAAAATCTAATCCTCCTGGTACTGGAGTAGAAACTCCTGGTGCAATAGAAGGGTCAAAAACATCTAAGTCTAAAGAAATATACACTTTTTTCCCTTTTGTTTTTTGTGCAATCTGTTTCCAGACCCAAGGCAATCCATGCTCATAAAAATCCTGTGGAGAAATAACCTGTAAACCTACTTTTTTCAAAGTGGCTAACTCTTCTGTTTCTGGTTCTCGCATACCAACAAGAATGCTTTTTTTAAGATCAACAGGAGCATCATGAAGAACCGACCCATAATATCTTTTTTCAGAAGAAATAATATCTGGATGTGCATCAAAATAGATCACAGCAGCATGAGGAAAACAAGAGAGTACTTCTGTAGTAATAGAATGATCTCCTCCAATAATAATAGGTATCCTTCCTTGGTTTGTACGAATAATTTGAGAAATTTTTTTCTTTGGAATATTTCCATAATCATATATTTTTTTTTGGATTTTTCCAGAGCTGACCTGTGCAAGGGAAATTTTTCCATTTCTTTTGAACACACATCGTTCAGTCGCAACTTTTCGTATTGCATCAGGCCCTTTCTTAGCACCTTTTCGAGAAGAATGACTTCCAGATTCATCTGGAACTCCAATCAAGACAAATTCAGCTCCTTTCAAATCTGAGTTTGCATAAACAAATTTCATAGACTCTCAAAGAGCAAAGGACTTTATATTCTTTGTCCTTAAAATTTCCGAAATCTTTTTAATCTGAATCCTCTTTGCAACATTTATGTTTAATCCAGCATTTAATTTGAAGAAAACAAAAAACTCAAAAGTTTTCTTTCTTCTCTTATTCTTCACAGTTATCCTAGGATTTAGTTTAAGTCTTTTCCCATTTGCTTCTTCTACTTTTTCTCAAGATGTTGTTCCTCTACAAAGCGGTTTTTTCTTCTTTGCAGGTTTTTTCTTTCTATTGGTTTTAGTGACTTTGTACCTTTGGTGGAGAAAAAAGGCAGAAGAACGCCTTGCTTTCAGAAAAACTTTTTAAACTCCAAGGCCAATGCATAAATTATGCCTACATTCATAAAGTCCCATGATGGATTAGATATTCATTATGTCTACAAGCAAGTAAAATCTTCCAAACCAATAATTCTTTTTTTACATGGTCTAGGTGCAAATTATAGTGAATGGAAACAAACAATGGCACTTGCAAAAAAGAAGGGTTATAGTACACTTGCAATTGATTTACGTGGGCACGGCCTTTCTTCCACGCCGGAACAATTTGAATTCTATGCTTTAGAGCATTTTGCTGATGATGTAAAAAAGATCATCACCCATTTAAAGATTAAAAAATTAGTTTTAGTAGGCCATAGTTTTGGGGGTTCTATTGCCATTGTCTATTGTACAAAATATCTTGATTCCTCACTGCAAAGAATGATTCTTATAGAATCCACACATAAATATCCTTACAAAAAGTATCATGAGTTAAATGTCAATCCCATTTTTTGTTTTTTATTAAGAAAACTAGTTCAATTAAATATTTTAACAAACAAATCCTTCCCTAAAATTCCAGAATTAAATTTGATAGAATTATACAAAGAGAATATGTTTTTTCAAATTTATGATGAATTGTATCACACTCCATTTAAAGTTATTTTTCAATGTTTAGATAAGGCAAAAGATTTTTCTACACAAAAAGAAAGAAAAATCACTTCAACTTTGCAAAGTATACAATTTCCAACTTTGCTTATTACAGGAACAGAAGATACTATTATTGATAAAGAATATTCCTACAAACTTAAAAATCTTATTCCTAATTCTAAACTAAAAGTTTTTGAAAAAGCAAGCCATCAGTTTCCTTTAGAAGAGAATCATATCTTAAATAAAGAATTATTTTCTTTTCTTGCAGAGAAAAATTAACGGACAATATATTGGTTTTTAATTTTTCCATCTTGATTCTTAAACATTTTTTCTTGATCAAATGCATAGAGGAATACTTGGGGTTCTAAACATTTCTGATTTGTTTTATGATTATGATAATATTCAGCATATTCTAAATTCTTTCTTAAAAGTGTATCTAAAATTGCTTTCTCCAAAACTGTTTTAATCTTCGCATTTTTTTCCACATTTTTCTTAAGTTCAATATACACATGGAAATTTGCATTTTGTTTTGCATCAATATGAGAGGCAAGCATAAATCGATTGACTTTTGCAGAACAAGAAGAAGTTTGTATCGCAATACCTATTTGTTCAGGATAAATATTGTTTCCTCCTATAGATATAGTTCCATCTGCTCTTCCAACGACAAAAAGAAAAGGAAGTTTCAGGGTTTTATTCCTCTTAAGAAATGCTTCTAGTTTCTTTTTCTCATGCCCTTTAACAATGTTAAGAAGAGACCCATAAGAAATGCTTCCTCCCTGGTCATGGAGATTATATTTTATTTTTGGAGAATAGACAGAAGGATCTAAAAGGGTAATAGTAAAGTCCCCTTTTGGAGTATTCTCAATATAGTGCATCAAAGGATTATATTGAAAGAGAATAGGATTTTCATGCACACTAAAAAGTTCTTTATTTAATTCTGAATTCGTATAAGCAAGTTCTCGAATAAATTCTGAAAAAGGTGTTTCAAAACCAATTCCTATATCAATATCAGATGCCCCATAGGAAGAAATAATAATTGCATGTGGATTTCCTAATCTTTTTTGAATATATTTCTTCCATTCAATAGAACTAGATTCTCCTCCAGTAAGTACATCAATAGCATAATCTTTCCATTGAATTTCTTTCCTATCAAAAAGAATTTTTAAAAATGGAGGGTATCCTGCAATAAGATAACTATGCTTTGGCCCTAATTGTTTGAGCGTACGCAGAATATTATCAATATCTGCAGTAGTATTTTTGACAAGAGTATAATGTTGAATAATTTCACAAAACTTTAAGCCTGTTGCCCATGGACCAGAAGACCAAGCACTTAAAACAATATATTTTTTTTTCTGTGCCTCATAAGTATAAAAAAATTCAAATTTCGCAACTTTAAACAGGAGATCTTCTTCATCAATTGATCGTATCCAATTTGTAGCTTCTCCACTTGATCCAGAAGATTCTTCAATATTACCTAAAGAGGGAAAATTTCCTTCTAAACAGCGGCCCTCATAACTATATTTTTCTACATAATTCTTTTTATCTGTTTCAGGAACTTCTTGAATAGAAGAAAAAATCTTTCCTTTGCTATGTTTTTTATATGCAGGAACATGCCGAGTTGCATAATAATACATTGCCAAAGCCTTTTTTCTGGAAAGTGCTTCTAAAAACGAAGGAGGGACATATTCTAAAGCCAAACGTGTAATATGATAACTTTTAAGAAACTGTTTTTCTAAAACTCCTAGCCAAGGAACAACATCAAACTTCTTTTTTCCCATATCTTCTTTCAAGGAGCAATAATTATTATAAAGCTTTCTAGACAAAATTTTTGTAACTTTTCTTTAGTGGGAAAACCTTATAAACCCAAGAACTTCTGCAAAAGTATCAAAATAGTGAGGTTATAAAAATGTTAAATCCAACAAAACTAATACCACAAATTTGGGGTGAAAACCTGGAAAGAGTAAATAAATTTAGAGAAAATGTTTCTGGAGATATTATTTTATGTGTTTCTGATGATCAAAGAGATATTTTAGAAGGTCTTGCAGAAGTAGCACGATTATACAATGGCAGAAATTCTAATTCTGAATGGAAAGGAACACTTCCATATATTCTTACTGTAGGCTATTCTGATTCAACTCAGACAAGAGGTATATACGATCAACTTAGAGAAGCAGTAGAATATAATGAAACACATTTTGATGCAGGAAGTTATGAACAAACAAAAATGGTAGAAAGATCTTTAAGGACTCAATTTCAAGAAGCTGGTTTATTAGATAAGATAGTGCTTGCGGATAATCTTGCAGCACCAAGGCCAGGAACAAGAATCTACCATGTACAAGATTTGAGAATGGAAGGAGATACTCCTGGGAAAGATATGATTGGAACTTTCGAAAAAGCTGTAGCAGAAAGACCGGGTTTTTATCCAAATGTTATTTTCATTTGGAGTACTTTATCTGCAGGGCGAGCAGCATTTGCAAGACAAATTCCAACAGTAGAGACCGCAGAGCATATAAATATTATTGCAGTTCCAAAACGAGCTGTGGAAGGAAGTTACGGTCTTGGACTTTTAGAAGATCTAACAAAAGCATTGACAGGTGATTCAAACTTTCCTGTAGTGAATGCAAAAACATATCGTGGGCAAAAAGTCCATGGTCTTCATTATTAATTATTTTTTTAATTTATTTTAATTATTTCTTGTGGGAAAATAATTTTTTGTCTAAGATATCTTTCAGAAAAATTTCCTTCAATAACATAAGGCGCTCCAATAATTCGTAATGTATCTACGATAAGACGCTGTGCTACACCTCGTTCATTTGTTCTTTTTATATCTCCTTTTGTAGAGAATCCAGTGCCTGGAGCTTGCATGCGCTGGACAATGTCATGAACTTGCTCTTCACTTTTCCAAGGAGCAGAATTTTCTATAATCGTAACTATCCCATCAGGCTGTGTTTCTCCTAAAACTCTTAAGTATCCTCCTGGGACTTCTGCTGCTGCTTCAAGAGCATTGAGTGTGAGGTTTTCAATAAGCAATTCAAATCGTTTCTGATTTGTTTGAAAAATAATATCAGATGGAATCTGAACACTCTGTTGTACTTTTCTTCCAATATAAGTAAACTTTTCTAACGTTCTCTGAAGTAATTCTGCAAAAGAGATTTCTCCAACAATTTTTCCTTTTTCTCCCAACATCATTCTTCTAATCTCTTTTTCAAGATGTTCAAAATCTTTTTCAAGTTCATCCATACGAGTAATTTCTCTTTCTAAAATATTCACCTCATTCCTATCTTCTCTTTGTTGAAGAATTTCTAAAAGAGAATAACTAACAGTACCAATGTTTGCGGGGCCATTTTTTTTAGGATCTTCTAAAAATTTTAAAAATTCAGGAAGCTCATAACATGCAAGAGCTTCATTTAGTTTAGAAAGTATAGCTTGGTCTTTTACAAATATATCCCTAGCAAAAATATCTAACCATCCTAAATAAGAAGTATAATTTTTCTGCCGAACACCATTAATTTTATGTCCAAAATCATGAAGTTCTAGTCGAAGAAGTTCTCTAGTCTCTATATCTTCTTGGAGACGCCCGTACGCTTCAGTAGTTCTATTTTTAAGTTCACTTTTAAGGCCTGTTACAGCTTTTTCTGCCTTATCTCTTCTTTCAGCCTCTTTATCTGCAAGCAATGCCATATGCCCAATAGTTTCTCTGCTTTCAAAAATTTCTGCTCGCAAACCAGACAAAAATAACCATACTCTTTGTCTCAAGCCTTCTTTTGCTTCCCAACGTAAATCATAAAGGTTTGTTGGCGCTGGATGTTTTCCTCCAAAAAAAACACCTCCTCTGATAAAAGGCACACCTTCACTTTCAAGGGCTCTAGTAGTTTCTACAACAAGCAACTCTTCTAGTCCTACTTTTCTTCCACTTTTTGCTTTTTCCAGACTTCCAATAAAATAACTTCCATCCTTCATTTCCCAAAGGGGAGAAGGAATTCCTAAAAATGCCAAAGATGTTTGTTGGTAAGGAATAGTTTTTGCAAATAATTTACCTTGGCTATAAAAATTTCCTTCTTCATCCTTTTCCCAAACAAATTGTGCTGCATACTGATGTAAAAATATTTCTAATGGCATAGAGAGCATCCTTAATTCTGCTTCAATTTCTTTAAGATTGAAAAGTGGTGCGATACCTTTGTAATATCCCATTGCTCCAAAAACTTGTTCTGGATAAAAAAACTCTGTTGGTCCTTCAACAGTTTGTTGAATACTTGCACCAGATGCACGAAGGCTGTGTACTTTTATTCTAGAGTCATCATTAAGCATTCCACTAAAATATGCAGAAGCTTCAACGACTGCAGGAGCATTTCCAAGAAGTTTCGCAAGCCCACGCACAGGGCTTTCTTTACTTGTTCCAATAGATTTGTACACAGAAAACAAAAGTTCTGGATTTCTTTCTCCATAGACTTCATAAAATGCATCAATGAGAGTATGATAATCTCCATGTGATCTTTTTTTCCTTCCCAACCATTCTTCTTTTATTTTTCCTGAATGTTCGTAAAATTGTTCTTGTTTTTCTGGCGAAAAAGATTCTTCTATAAAATCAATAATTACTTTGTACGCATCTCTTGATAAGGAAGGGCTGTGAAGGTTGAATGGCATTACTTTTTAGGAGTAATAACTAATATATAAAGATTATTATAACTTAAAATCTGTCTCTAAAATTCAGTGAATTAAAAAAAATACAAAAATTTTTTCTTTTTGAAATATGGAAAACAATAATCAAAATCCAGAAAGGTTTATATAGAGGAGAAGCTATTATAGATTTATTATGAAAAGAGGCGTGATAGTAATATTATTAGTAATTGTATTTTTACTTCCAGCTGTTTCAGCAACAATAAGCATCACAGGTCCATCTCAAGTACAATATAATATTGGTGAACAGATTGAGATTTCTGGATATGTTCAAGAAACGGAAGATCTTTCTGGTCAATTACAATTATCTTTGATTTGTTCTTCAAAAACATATAAACTTCAAGCAACAAATATAGATCTCTCCGCAGGAGAAAAAGTTTTATTCTCACAATTAAATTTACCAACACTTATAGCAAGTTCTTCTATGCAAGGCATTTGTAGAGTAAAAGGAGACATCCTTGTCAATAATGTAGTTAAGGAAACAGCAAGTTCTTCTTCATTTCAAATTACAAATGATTTAGAAGGCTCTTTTACAGTAGATAAATCACAAGCACAGTTAGGAGATACTATTACATTGACTAGTTCCATAACAGACATTGATGGTGATCCTTTAGAAGGAACTGCAGAAATTTATTTTGCCTATAAAGATGAAGAGTATCTTATGGATTTTGTAACAGTACAAAATGGTGCTTTCACATACAGTCATACATTTGTATCCAATTCTGCAGGATCATATAGAGTAAATATCATTGCAAGAGATAGCCTTGGAAACGAAGAAGAATTCAACAATGTAGAGAGTTTTACTATTTTAGATGATTTACAAGTAAATATAGACACAAATGCACAAGTTTTTTCTCCAGGAGATGTAATGAATGTTTTCGGAGATGTAAAAACAGTATTACAGAATTATGTTTCTATAGCAACAGTAGAAATTTCTTTGGATGATGCAACACAAAGCACTTCTTTAGCAGATAGTAAATTCACACAAGATATTTTTATTCCTACAACAATTAAATCAGGTCAGCATACAATTAAAGTAGAAGTAGAAGATATTTATGGGAATGCAGGTTCTTCTTCTCTAAATATTGAAGTAGAACCAAAAGCAACAAGCATAGAAAATAGCATAAGTGCTACAGTTCTAAATCCCCAAGAACAGCTCACGATTGGAGTAAGCTTATATGATCAAGCTAGCGATCTAATGACAGACTATGTCTATTTAGAAGTTTACGATTCTAAAAATAAACTTGTTACAGAGACACAAATTGCTTCTGAAGAGAGTATAACATACATTATTCCTCAATTTGCTCCAGCTGGAGAATGGACAATAAAGAGTTATTACCGTGATGATGGAACACAAGAAGAATTAGTTGTAGCATCTGATAGCTTGACAATAAATGAAATACAAAAATTAGACATACAATTACTTGATAATATTTTATACATTAAAAACATAGGAAATATCCCATATAATGATAATATGGACATTAATGTTGAGGGAATAGATCAAAATTATCTTATCAGTAGAACAAAAAATCTTGGAGTAAATGAAACTATTGCTATTAATTTAGAAGAAGAGCTTCCTTCTGGTGCTTATACAATTTCTATTCCTACAGGATATAATACTGCAGAACAAACTCCTATTACCATTGAAAATGGGAAAAAATTAGCAACTTTAACATGGCCTTATGCAATATTAGCAATTATTTTCCTAATAGGATTAGGGTATCTTGTCTATAGAAGGATTCATACAAAGAAAAAAGCAAAGGGAAAGGAACTTTCTCCTGCAGAAAGACCAGCACAGAAAACAAAAGCACCACAAAAAATTCGTCTCTATGATCCAAAAAGAGAAACAGCAAAAGGAAAGAAAGTCAGTCTAACTTTTGAAGATAAACAGCATAGTTTAGAAGATTTCAAACAAAGAACCTTAGAAGAGATCAAAAGAACCGAAGAAAAAATTCAAAGAGAGAGTAATAGTAGAAGAACAAATATGATTTCTGATGGGAAATTGGGCTATATAACTGGAAGAAATGATCCTGTAGCAAAACCAAAAGCTGCTGCAGAAAAGCCTTCAGTGTTTAATTTATTTGATGATTAAAATCATATCTTTTTCTTCTTCAATAATTTTTATCTTTTCAAAAGTTTTTCGCAGAGAAGAAATAATCAGCGTGCATTTTTTACTTTTTGTTAAAATACTCAAAACCATAAGGGGAGCTTTCATTCGTTTGAGTTCTTTGATAACTTTTGGAATATTTGTATGGTGCAATGCAGTGAGGGAAACAATCGTATCAAATGATCCTGCTTTGAAAGGAAGATGTTCAGCTTCTCCTAAAACTTTCATTCCAGACGCATGTTTCAACATTTCTAAAGAAGGATCTAAAGAAACAACGTTAGGAAAATGCTTGGCAACAATACCAGTTCCAGCACCAATATCTAATATTCTTCCTTTGAGAAAAGGAGCAATTTTTTGGAGTTTCTTTTCTTGTTCTTCACCATAAAGTTCATCATATCCTTTTGCAAGAGAGTCATACATCAAAAAGAAAAATGCTTTTATTCTTTTAAAGCCTTGGGGTCACAAATAGACTATTTTTTCCATAAATATGGGAATTAAATTAATGTTGCTAATCCTTTTGTTCACAAAAGCCTTAAAAAAGAAAACACAATAAGAACACTATGCAAATATACCTAGACAATGCAGCAACAACACAAATAGATGAAAAAGTCCTTTCTATACTTAATAAAAGCCTAAAAGAAGATTTTGGAAATACTTCCTCTATTCACAAAAAAGGAAAAGAAGCAAAAGAAAAACTTGAACAAGCACGAAAAGAAATAGCAAAAACACTTAATGCAGAACCAGAAGAAATTATTTTCACCTCTGGAGCAACAGAAGCAAATAATCTCGCAATAAAAGGGATATTAAAAGCATCAAAAAAGAAGGATATAATTATTTCTACAATCGAACATGTCTCTATAAAAAATCTCTGTGAAGAATTACAAAAAGAAGGCTATACTATACATAAAATTCCTGTTGATAAAGATGGATTTGTACAAATAAATGAACTCAAGAAAAAACTAAATGAGAAAATAGCCATTATTTCTTTTATACATGCAAATAATGAGACTGGAGTAATACAAGATATACAAAAAATTGCAGAGCTTTGTGCACAAAAGAATATTCCTTTTCATACAGATGCAGTGCAATCCTACAAAAAGATTCCATTAGACCTAAAGAAAATAAAACTTACAGTCATAAGCATTTCCGCACATAAAATACATGGACCAAAAGGTATAGGAGTTCTCTATATCAGAAAAGGAACAAAGATAAAAGCTCTTTTCAATGGTGGAAAACAGGAACATGGCCTGCGTCCTGGCACAGAAAATCTTCCTTATATACGCGCCTTTGCTGCAGCAGCACAGCTTCCCTATCCGAGCAAACAAATAGACAAAAAAAAGACTTACTTAATTAAGAAATTAAAAGAAATTCTAAATATAAAAATAAATACCCCTGAAAAAAGTATTTGTAATGTTGTGAATCTCTCTATAAAAGGAGTAAATGGAGAAACTCTGGTAAGGCATCTCAGTGAGCAAGGAATATATATTTCAACTGGTTCAGCGTGCTCTTCAGGCACTATAGAAGCTTCTCATGTTCTCAAAGCAATGGGGTTAACAGAAGAACAAGCTCGTTCAAGCATTCGGGTTTCTCTAAGCAAAAATACAACAAAAAAAGAAATCGATGAAACAATAAAACATTTAAAGTCCATAGTTCCTATATTAAGAAACATATGATCCTCACAAAAAAAGAAATTATCCAGGAAATAAAAAATAAAAATATTAGTATTTCTCCTTTGAATAAGAAAAATATTGGTCCAGCTTCTATAGATCTTACACTTGCAGATGAATTTAGGGTCTTTCTTCCTGCACAAAAAATACTTCTAACAGAAGCAACAGATGCAGAAAAATTCACAAAAAAAATAACACAAAAACAAATCATTTTACAACCTGGTGATTTTGTTCTTGCAAAAACAAAAGAAAAAATAACTCTCCCAGAAAATATCTGTGGCTTATTATCAGGAAGATCTCGTTTTGCTCGTATTGGCCTTCTTATTGATGTTACGGCATTCTTTATCCATCCTGGTGTTTCTAATCATCAAATATTTGAGATAAAAAACATTTCTCATAATGAAATTACATTAACAAAAGGCTTGAAAATAGCCCAGCTTATCTTTATACGTACAAATGGAAAAGCAAAATATAATGGGAAATTTAAAAATCAATAATTTTTATCCGGAAATCTTCCGGTTTTTTCGGAAATCTTTCGAAAATTTTGCCTAAAGCTTTTTTAAGAAGCTTTTCTTAGAGTAGTTTTGTATTGTACTTGCTTAAAGCAATGACCTCAAAAGTTTTAATTGCAGATTAAAAAACTGATGGAACATCCCAAATAATGGATAAGTCTTAGCTGCAGTGCAATATATAAAATTTACTTAGCGGGAGCTATGAAGGAGGAAAAAATGAAAAGAATATTCTTAACAACAATTTGGCTTTGCTTATTTTTTCCATTGGTAACAGCAAACTTGTACATAACAGAAATTATGCACAGCCCAACACAAGTAAGTGATAGTGAAGGAGAATGGATTGAAATTTATAATGATGGAGAAAACATAATAGATCTCAATACGTGGATTCTTGATGGAAAAACTATTGGAAATAGAAGCATTAAATCAAAAGAATATTTTGTGATAGCAAGAGAGCTTCTTGATGGCACAGATTTAGATACAGAAAGTTTTGAATTCTATTGGGGAAATAATAATGGGATTTGGGATGAAAATTTCTCGGCAACAGAACTAACTTTAAGTCTCAAAGAAGAAGATACGATTGTTCTAACAAATGGATTAAACACAAAAGAATTCTCATACAACAAATCTTTTGGTGGAAATAGAAATGGCAAAACTTTAGAAAGAATATCCTTAACAGAATGGCAAGAAGGTCCATTAGATGGGACACCTGGATTTGGGAATTTTTCCACAACAAAAAATAATTGGAATAGTATTAATATTTTCTTAGAGCTTCTCAATAATGCTCCAGAAATTATTCAAATAAATCTCACAGATGATAATGAGAAGGAAGGAATACAAATTCTTCCTTTATTAAATGAAGAAAAGATGGTTTTCATCCAAGTAATAGTAAATGAGACTGATGGTTTTCAAGATATAGAGAGTATAAGTTTCTCAATACTAAATGAAACAAGAAATCTCACTTTTAAAGAGAATCTCTCAACAACAAATGCGCGATATGAAGGAAATTTTACACTTTCCAATAATCTCACTGCAGGAGAATATACCATTTTTGTATTTGCAGCAGATAAAGAAAATAAAACAAAAAAGGATATAAATTTTACTTATGAAGGAATTGTTTCTACAGAATTAAATGTTACCAATTTTAAAATGAGTATGCATAGTGGAGAAACAACACTGCATTCTATGCAAATTCTCAATGGAGGAAATGTTCCTATTGATACAGAAATTTCTGCAAATGACCTTCTTTCAGAAAAAGAAAGTATCCCCAGAAATTCTATAGAGGTATTCCAGGATATTTGGTTACCTTTAGAAAATCCTGTATTTTTAGATCTAAATGTTGCACCTCAGGATATAAAAGAAATTCAGTTCAGAATAAGAACACCACAACAAGCACGTTCTGGAACCTATAAAGGAGTAATCACCATCACTTCTGTGGAGAGTAAAGATGAATAAAAAACTACTTGATGAGCTGAATTTCATCTTGGAAGAAGCAGAAGCAAAAGTGGGAAACAAAATAGAGAAAGTTCTTCTTGAAATGTACTGGCAGATAGGCTATTGTCTAAGGGAATATAATGAAGAAGAGCTAAATATACTCATTAAAGAGCTTTCTCTTCTTCTTAAGCTTGAACAAGAAATATTTTTTACTGCCTATCATCTCTATAAAGAATATCCTATAAAGAAAAATATAAGGAGAATTGCAGCATGAAAAGAATACTTCTTTTTTTTCTTCTTCTCATACCATGTACCACTGCTTTAGCAGTAAGTCCAACAAGTGTAGACTTAAGAGATGGCTCTATAGGAGAAGTATACATCTACAATACACTTGAAACTCAGATAGACATTCAAATTGATGGTGTCTACAAAGAAAATTTTACCTTAGCTCCAGAAGAGAAAAAGATTCTCCATATTTCTGTTCAAGGAGAACGTCCAGGAAGCTATGAAGGGCAATTGATCATTAAAGAAGTATATGATAATGGTTTCATCAATGCAATAGCTATTCCTGTAGAATATGCTGGAGTTATTCCTCAGACACAGAAACAGATTTTTCCAGTAAAGCTAGCAGTATCTTTACTTCCAATTATAGGAATTCTTATTGGATTTACAGCTTATTTGTACAAAAAAAGGAAGAAATGTGTATAGAGTTTTTCGTACGGATCGTTATGATAAGAAATTTTTAAGATTAGATTATCATGAAAAAATATTGGGTGATGTTATTGAGAAAAAATTAAAGCTAGAGCCATATTCTTCGAAACATTTAGGCCTTCCTTTTTTCGTGAAAAGAAGTTTGAAAATAAAAGAATCCTCTTTTTGGTCTATGAAGAATATTCAGCTGTACTTCTTGTGTCTGTGACAAATAAAAAAGATCAGCAAGAAGAAATAGACTTTATTAAAAATAATTTTGTAGAATTTAAAGAATTAGTGCTAAAATTAGTAAAATCTACTAAATCTCTTTGATTCTTCCATGCCTTAAATCTTCTAATGCCATTTTTAAATCTTCTAAAATAGAATAATCTTCTTCATTCTTCTGCACTTTTTTTTTAGTTACAGTAACAGTTTTCATAAAAAAATAAATATCTTTTCAGCTTATAAAACTATGCCAAAAAAATCCGGAAATTATCCGAAAGATTTATATAAAATGTAATACTTTCTCGTCTCATGTCAGACTTCAAAGAAATCCAGGATAAATGGCAGAAAAAATGGAAGCAAGAAAAAGTCTTTGAAGTAGATATAAACAAAAAAAAAGAAAAATTTTTCATTAACACACCTTATCCATATATTTCTGGTTCTTTGCATATTGGTCATGCACGAGCAGTAACTGAAGTAGATGTATATTCTCGCTTTATACGTATGCGAGGAAAGAATGTTTTGTTTCCAATGGCATTCCATATTTCTGGTATGCCTGTATTAGGAATAAGTATGGGAATTAAAAATGGCGATGAAAAAAAGATCGCACAATACAAAGAATACGTAAGTGCTTATGTCTCTAATGAAAAAGAAGTCGAAAAAATTGTCAAAAGTTTTGAAGATCCTTGGAAAATAGTAGAATTCTTTATCCCAAAAATGAAAGATGAGTATGCCTCTCTCGGTCTGGGTGTGGATTGGAGAAGATCCTTTACTTCTGGTGATGTAGAGCATCAAAAATTAGTAGAATGGCAATTTCACAAATACAAAGAAAAAGGCTACCTTATGCAGGGAAAATATCCCGTTCTTTATAGTAAAACACTAAATAATGCTGTGGGGGAAGATGATATTACTGATGGTGATACAGATCCTGTAGAAAAAAGAGAATTTACTTTAATGAAATTTTCTTTTGGAGATTCCTTCTTAGTCACGGCAACACTTCGTCCTGATACTCTTTTTGGACAAACAAACCTTTGGCTGAATCCAGATGTAACTTATGTAAAAGCAAAAGTCAATGGAGAGAAATGGATTATCTCTAAGCCTTGTGCAGAAAAACTTTCCTATCAGGATAAAAAAGTAGAAATTCTAGAAGAAGTTACTGGAAAATCTCTTTTAGGAAAAACTTGTAAAGCAATACACAAAAATACAGATTTATTGATTCTTCCTTTCAAAGGCTGTAAACCAGAAATTGCAACGGGCCTTGTCATCTCTGTTCCAAGCTCTGCTCCCTATGATTACCTTGCATTAAAAGAACTGCAAGATTCTCCACAGCTCTGCCAGAAATATGGTCTTGATCATGCAAAAATAAAAGCTATTCAAGCAATTCCTATTATTGTCTCTGAAAGCTTCTCAGAATTTTCCGCACAAGAAGTATGTAAGAAAATGAACATTACTTCTATACAACAAGACAAACTTATTGATGTAGCAACAAAAGAAGTCTACAAAGTTGAATTTCATACAGGAAAATTATTGAAAAGTTGTGGCAAGTACGCAGGAAAATCCGTGCAACAAGCACAGCAATTGATTGTTGAAGATCTCAAAAAAGAAAAGAAAGTAGATATATTCTATGAAGTCTCTCGCCATGCAGTATCTCGTGATGGCGGAGAAATTATTGTTGCCATAATGGATAATCAATGGTTCTTAGATTTTAATGCAAAGGGCTGGAAGAAAGATGCAAAACAAGCTTTGAAAGAAATGGAAATTCTTCCCAACAAATATAGAAAACAATTTGAAGATGTTTTTGAATGGTTAGACAAAAGACCATGTGCACGCCTTCGTGGCATAGGAACACAGCTTCCTTTTGATAAACAATGGGTCATTGAATCTCTTTCTGATTCCACTATATACATGTCTCTTTATACAATTCAAGATAAACTAAAGAAATATAAAATCTCTGGAGAACAACTGACTCCTGAATTTTTTGACTATATTTTCCAAAGTAAAGGAAAACTAACTGACCTAAGTAAAAAATTAAAAATAAAAGAAGCAGAACTAAAAGATATCAAAGATAATTTTGAGTACTGGTATCCCTTTGATCAAAGACATACCTTTCAACCTCATTTAGCAAATCACTTGTCTTTTATGATCTTCGCACATACCGCATGCTTTCCTAAAGACAAACAACCAAAGAAAATTTCTTTACATGGTATGATTATTTCAGGAGGGACAAAAATGTCTAAATCCAAGGGAAACACAGTAACATTAATGGATTTAAATAAACAGTATGGTGCAGATGCTTTCCGTGCTTTTCTCTGTAATTCAACTTCTGTGGATGCAACAATGAATTGGCAGTCCTCAGAAGTCGAAAAAACAAAAAAACAAATAGAACATATATACACACTTGTTCAAGAACTAAGTAAAAACAGAAAACAAGGTTCTATCACAAATAAATCTTTTCTCTCTAAAATAGAATCTTGTATACAACGAGCAACACAGAGTTTTGAAGAAATGAATCTAAGAGAATACAGTAATGTTGTTCTCTTTGAAATGCCTCGTGTCTATCAACATATAGCCAAACAAGGAAAAGATATCCCTGCAATAAACGATTATATTTTTGATCGTTGGGTTCCTATGCTTGCACCTTTGTGTCCACACTATGCAGAAGAATTGTGGTCTCTAGGAAAGAAAAAAGGCTTTGTTTCTCTAGCACTATGGCCTCAGTATAATGAAAAACTCATAGATGAGAAAGCAGAGTTTATTGAAGAAACTATTGAGAATATTGCTGCGGATGTTCAAGAGATTCAAAAGTTATTAAAAAAAGAAAAAATGGAAAAAATAAAAATTATAATCGCTCAAGAATGGAAATACACATTTATGAAAAACTTCAAAAAACTTCTTGCAAAAGAGCGAGATATAGGTGTTTTGATAAAATCCTTAGTGGATAAAGAACATACAAAAGATATCACTGCATTAGTTCCAGCATTAGTGAAAAATCCTTCAAAGATTCCTCTTGTTATTCTTACACAAAAAGAAGAGAACGCTATGTTTGGACAGTATAAAGAGATTTTAGAAAAGAAACTTTCTTGTAAGGTAGAAATAGAATTGGCAGAAAAAAGCAAAGAGCAAAAGGCTGCGAATGCTTTGCCAAGTAAACCTGCGCTTGTGCTCTCCTAGTTAGGTAATTGCTATTGAAAGACAAAAAGATGATGAAACCTACTCTTGAAATAAGCACTGTTGAAGCCCCAGATCTTAAGATTTTCTCGCTAGAAATCCCCTAATTCAGTTGCTTTGCAACTGGATGTGCCTTTAGGCATGGGAGGACGTCAATTTTTTACTAAAATCCCTCAGAGCCAATAGTTCGAAGAATATGTTTTATTTTTTCTATAGTTTCTTGTTGTGCTTTTTTATCTGACATGCGTACAAAGAGAAGTAAGATATCCAAGAGTTTTTTTTCGTCCATACATCGTAATGTAAATCCATCAGTAATAAAATAAAATCGAAAGCCTTTATATTTTAATTCTTTGATAACAATACCACCAACAGTTCCTAGTTCTTTTCCTTTTTGTGGATGTTGCTCTAATGATTTCAAATATTCTAAAACTTCCACACTCTCTTGCTTAAATTTTTTATAAATTTCTAAAGTAAGCGAATCTACAATTTCTACTTTTGCCATTTCTCTTTCGCTCTTTTTATAGCCTTATCAATAGGAATTGCTTTTTCTGAAGAAAAAAGAAACTCTCTCAGCTGTTCTTTTACAGCCATGCGGTACATTCTTCTCACTATATCATCATAGCTATCTTTTTTTGATCCAAAGGTACTAATCAATTCTTTTGTTTCTTCTTCAATTTGTATAGTTGTTGCCATCCTATAGGATCTATAGCAGCTATAGTATATAAAAGTTTCGTTGGACAAGCCTTGGACAAAATTACTTTGCCACTACAAGCCTTATATCTACTGAATATGACCACATGGACAGATGGACAACTTGGCACGACCTCCGCGCCAGCTTTAAATAGGTTCTGCCAATATGTTCTAAGCAATGATAAAAGGAAATTAACAAATTCCTAATCCCCTCGAATTCGAGGGATTTAGAAAGGAACCGAATTCGATCCCTTTAGAAAAATATTATGTAACTGTGTCGGATTCGATACAGTTAGAAATAAAAAAGGAGGCAAAAAATGATAAAAATATCCAAAGATACACCCTTAGCAGAACTCACTTTGAGGAAATATGAAAAGCCATATGAGATGTCTAAGAGAGACTTGATGCGAAAGATTTGTCTTTCCACAGGTTTGTTGCAGCCAGGAGACTCCAGAGATGTTATTGTAGATATTTTTCAAATCCTCCTAGAAAAAAAACAAGAAATGTCTTGTGATGAAATTCAAGAAGCAGTCATCGCAAAAAGAAAAGAAGAAAAGCTTCCTCTAAATGGTATTGCTGCATCAAATATACGAAGACAAGTAAAACGCCTCAGAGATATATACTTTGTAGAAAAAGTACGCAACAATTATCGCATCCATGAAAATGAACAATTATCAATATTATTTACAGAAAAAATTGAAAAGTTTTATTTAGTGGGAATTGTTTCCAGGGTTAAAGAATATTTACAAGAACTAGAAAAATGATATACGAACCACGAGAAGATTCAGACCTCTTACAGAAATGGGTAAAGAAGCTAGTGACTGGAAAAGTCCTTGACATGGGCACTGGCTCTGGCATACAAGCGCTCACAGCCTTAAAGAATACAAAAGATGTTTTAGCAGTAGACATCAATCCAGAATCTGTAGAGTATGTAAAAAAGAAAGGAGTACATGCTATACAAAGTAACCTCTTCTCCAATGTTCCAGAATCCTTTGATTGGATTATTTTTAACCCACCTTACTTGCCAGAAGATTTAGAAGAACCAGAAGATTCCAAGCTTGCAACGACTGGAGGTGTCGAAGGGAATGAAATTCTTATAAACTTTTTACAACAAGCAAAAGCACACCTCAATACAAACGGAAAAATTCTCATAGTCATAAGTTCACTCACAGGAGAAACGGAAGAAATTTTTACAGGCTATACATGGAAATGTTTAGAAACACAAGAACTATTCTTTGAAGAACTTTCAGTGTATGAATTGATAGCTTTTTAAATTGCTGCTTATTCCTCTAACTAATGCGAAATATAGAAATTATGTCTCCGGCAGGGAATTGGGAATCCTTGCAAGCAGCGATTCAAGCAGGTTGTAATTCTATCTATTTTGGAGTAGAACAGCTCAATATGCGTGCTCGCTCAACAAATAATTTCACGATTGATGATCTCAAAAAAATATGTTCACATTGCAAAGAAGCAAAAATAAAATCTTATCTAACATTAAATACTATTTTGTATGATCATGATATGCAATTGATGAAAAAAATAATTGATGCAGCAAAAGAAGCAGGAATAACAGCAATTATTATTAGTGATCTTGCAGCTTTACAATATTGTAAAGAAAAAGGAATAACTTGTCATATAAGCACCCAAGCAAATATATCTAATATCGAAACCATAAAGTTTTTTTCTCTATTCGCAGATGTTATGGTCTTAGCGCGCGAACTAACGTTACAACAGGTTGCTTCTATAGTAAAAGGCATTGAAGAAGAAAATATTTGTGGTCCTTCTGGTCAGCATGTTCGTATAGAAATCTTTGCACACGGAGCATTATGTGTTGCAGTTTCTGGTAAATGTTATATGAGCTTGCATACATATAATTCTAGTGCGAATAGAGGTGCTTGTCTTCAAAACTGTCGAAGAAGTTACATCGTTACGGACAAAGAAACTGGAGAGGAATTAGAAATTGATAATGAATATATCATGTCTCCAAAGGATCTTTGTACAATTGATTTTCTTGATAAAGTTTTAGCCACAGGCGTAAATGTTTTAAAAATTGAAGGAAGAGCAAGACCTCCAGAATATGTCTATACTGTAACAAAATGTTATCGTGAAGCTTCTGATGCAGTTCTAAAAGGAGAATATACTCCTGAAAAAATAAAAAAATGGAAAGAAGAACTAAGCACAGTATTTAACAGGGGTCTTTGGGAAGGTTATTATCTTGGGAAAAAACTTGGAGAATGGTCTGGAGCCTATGGATCAAAAGCAACAAAGACAAAAATCTATAAGGGCTCAGTAATAAATTGGTATGCGCAGCCTAAGGTAGCTGCAGTATACTTAGATGCAGGTGATCTTGTTGTTGGTGATGAAATTCTTATTACTGGTGTAACCACGGGTGTTATTCAAACTACTGTAAATGGTATATTTCAAGATGAAAAAGCTGCTATTGTTGGCAAACAAAATAATATTGTTACTTTCCCTATAGAACAGAAAGTTAGAGTTAAAGATAAGGTCTATGTATTAAAAAGTAAAGAGGATGTGAAAGAATGATTCTTATTACACATAGGAGAAATGATTGTATAGGCTGCAATTCATGTGTAGAACATGCTCCATTGAGATGGAGGATGGATGAGCTAGACGGAAAATCTCAACTTATAGGCTCCACAAAAAAAGGAGAACATTTTGTTTTGAAAGTTAGTGATGATGAATTGGAAGCAAATAAACTTGCGGAACAAGACTGCCCTGTGAATATTATTCATGTGGAAAAGAAAGATTTTTTGAAACAAGAAAGAGAACGTATTGATTGTATAAACAAAGAAATTCTTCTATTACTAAAAAAAAGAATGCTTGTTGTGGAAAAGATTTTTGAGTATAAAGAAAAGGAATATCTCACGATAGAAGACTTAGAAAGAGAAAAAGAAATTATAGATCTTGTTAAGAAAGAATCGCAGAAAGAAAGTATTGACACACAGTTTGCACAAGAAATTTTCAAGACAATAATAAATAGTTCAAAATCTTGGCAGAAAAGAGTTATTGTGAACAAGAAATAAAAGAGCTTAGTAAAAATAAAAGACCTACCTATCTCTTCCAGCTTTAATATTAGAAAGGCTACTCATAAATTGCTGTAAGAGATCCATATTTATCTGGATTTGCTTCTGAAGCATTTCATATCCTTTTTTTAGATACCTATCATTTTAAGAATAGTAGATGAGTTTAATTTGTATATAAAAGAATAGGTTATTAAAAATAAAAATTATTTGGGAATATGAATAATTATTCTCTCCAACTTTTTATATTAGTAGTAAGATCTTTTATTTGAACCTCTAAATCTTCAAGTCTGGCTAATTGAGCAAATTTTTTACCTAAGGATAAATGGCCCTCTGCTAAACTAAAATATCCTCCTATTACATTTTTTTTAGCTTCTTCAATAGCTATTTGAACAGTATGCCTTGCAAATTCTCTAGGGTCTATACTATTTTTTTTTGCGGTTTCTAATCCAAAAGTGAAATACGTTTCTGCTGATCCCATAGAAGTTCTTTTTAGGTTTTCACTTGCTTCATAGAATATTAGTTTTACAATTGGTTTAACATATGGTTTTACATCAATATCTTGCTCTTGTGCAATTTTATTTGCCCAATTAATTTCTGTATCTGCAAGATCTCGGTACCCATACTTTAGACTGCTTTGTGCTGATGTATATATTACTTTTACAACCTCTGTGGCATATTCTTTTACATCAATATCTTGCTTTTGTGCAATTCGATTTGCCAAATTCATCTCTTTTTCAACGAGGATTTTATAACTATAACCCAATTTTACATATTTCCTTGCTTGCTTATAAGATTTATTTACCATATTTCGTGCAAAAATATAATTAGGATCTCCCTCTTTTAAAGCAAGAGCTTGTGCTTTTCTTCTAGAATTCCATTTTTTCACACAAGATGATGCTCTTTCTAGATTTTGTGTAATACAAAATTCATATCCTGTTTTTTTGTGTGTGACAAGAATAAGTCTTTCATAGTTTCCATTTACATGTTCACAAGAATTCCAAGCTAAAGTGTAGTCTTCAAATTCTGGTGCTGCAAAAGAGATTTTAGAATTTGCAGGGTTTTCTTCAAGAAGCTTTTCTAAATCATAACTATATCTCACTCCATTTGTTTCTCTAACAAAAAGCTCATCTCCATAGTATGCAGCTTGAACAATATCATAAAGTTTTGTGAAATTAAATTGTGATGAAACATGGGATTCTGGTATTTTCTGAAATTCTTCTCCTAGAAGAACAGAACCTAATGTAAAAGAGATTTTACCTTCTTTTAAATCAATTTTTACAGTTGGAGGATCTTGAAAATGAAATGTATAAGGCATATTTTGACTAATTCTTCTAGTAGCAACAATAGGAATAGAACATTCAAGTCTCTCTTGTAGATCCCGTTCAATAGTCTCAATGTCTAGTAAGAAATATACTGTTCCAAAATCAGATACTTGTTCACCAATTAAATCTGTAACACCTCCATTTTTACCTATTTTTTGGTATGCTCTATCTACAACAGGAAGATGTAAAGCCTCAAATAGATCTTTAG
This sequence comes from bacterium, assembly GCA_030697685.1. Classification (GTDB taxonomy): domain Archaea; phylum Nanobdellota; class Nanobdellia; order SCGC-AAA011-G17; family GW2011-AR17; genus JAGVZZ01. The sequence goes on from JAUYPF010000045.1 coordinate 35,265, forward strand.
TTATATCTTTAAGTGTAACACCAGATTTGTAAGCAGCACTGTGGAAGGAATATAAATTTCTTGAGATCTCCTGTAAAATTATATTTGAAATTTCTCTTGCATTTTCTCTTAGATGAGTTTCTTCCTGAGGAGATTTTATATTTTTGTAAGCTTGATTAAATTGAGACAAATTATCCTCAATGAGTGATAAAGCATGTAAAATTTCTACAGGATTTGGCATTTGTTTTCTGTTCTCAGGATCTATAAATAAATCTAAAACATCAGTTTTAAGAACTCTACAGAGCCGTACCATTCGTTCATAATTATCTGTGGCATTAGAAATAGGCAGAACACTAAAAAAATCGGCCTTAAATGCATCAGTACCTTCTCCTCTTTCTTTTCCATAAGGAATATTTGGAAAGAATAACCATAATTTATCTATCTCTTTCTTTAATCCTTGATAAGGAACATAAGCCAAATCAGAACAATCTCTTCTAAGCTCTTCATATTTAGAAGATTCAGAAAGTTCTTTGAGGAACTCGGGTTCATGTAAGACAATAAACTCAAGAGCTTCATATACTTCTTCTTGGCTTCTTTTCTTATTACTTTTTCTATTTCTTCCTGCAGCGATAAAATCAAATTTCCTTTTTCTGAGATTTGGAAGATAGACAGCATCGTATTCTTTTATACCTTG
>JAUYPF010000048.1 GCA_030697685.1 bacterium
CAAGGAATTGGAATTTCTGCAGCTGCACTCTATGGACAATTGACAACTGGGAAACCTATTAAAATTATTTCGAAAATAGGACCACAAATGAAAGCACATTACTATGAACTTCACCTTAATACGAAAACAAATGAGCCTGAAATTATGAAGGATGAAGAAAGAGAATGGGAAGGAAAAGATCACGGAACAAAAGTCCAAATTGAACTCGAAGGAAAGTATCAGCAAGGAAAATTGAGTGCTGATGAGTTTCTGCAACTGACTGCAATCTCTAACCCTGAGGCAACAATTATTTACAAAGCGCCTGGTACAGAGGCTGTAGAATTTGCGCGAGCAAGTAATGAACTCGCTAGGGAAACAAAAGAAATACAGCCACATCCTTATGGAGTGGAATTAGGAACACTCATGCGTATGCTTAAAGAAACAAAGGCAACAAGTGTACAAGGATTTCTGCAACAAGATTTTTGCCGAGTAAGTGCAAGTGTGGCAAAAGAGATTTGTGAAAAGGCTGGACTTGAAGAGAGAATAAAGCCACATAATATTGCACGAGAAGAAGTTGAAAAAATATTCAATGCTATTAAACAAACAAAAATTATGGCACCACCCACGGATTGTCTTTCTCCCATTGGTGAAGAACAACTATTAAAAGGTTTAAAAAAAGAAATAAATGCAGAGTTTTATAGTGCGATCACAAGACCACCACAGGTGTATAGAGGATTTCCATTTCTAGTTGAAGTTGCAATAGCATTTGGAGGGGATTTACCTAAGGATGAATTAGCTAGAGTCATACGATATGCAAATAGAGTTCCTTTACAGCATCAGCCAGGAGCTTGTGCACTGACAAGATCTATTATCCAGACTGCATGGAAAAATTATGGAATCTCACAATCAAGAGGGACATTACCTGCTGCACCAATTGTCATCATGGTACATATTGCTTCTGTGTGGGTGCCATTTACTTCTGAAAGTAAAGAGGCTGTTGCATCTTATCCAGAAATTATCAAAGAAGTGCGATTAGCCATACAAGATGCAGGAAGAAAATTAGCATTGTATATCCGAAAAAATATCAGGGCGAAGGAGCAGCAAGAGCGAATAGGATTATTTGAAAAATACATCCCAGAATTAGCTGCATCACTTGCGATACTCACCGGGGAAAATAAAAAAGATATTGAAGAAGAATTACTGAAGATCTTGAAGAAAGAATTAAAAGGATTAATGGTTGAAGTAAAAGAAGCAGAGAATACAAAGATTGAAGGTGATGTTGCTTATGGAGAAAAGCAAAAGGAAATAGACAATGAGTAAGGAAGATTCAAAAAAAGCATTGAAAGAACTTGGAGCAAAAATTGTACACCAAGTCAAGAAAGGAAATAATCCAGAGATTGTATTCCCTCTGAGAAATTTAAGTAATATTATTTATGATAAAAAATCTAAAACATTGAAACTAGGGACTAAAACAGGTACACGAAGTTTTTTCAATGTTGCACATTCGAAGAAATTTTTACAGACTGTTGAGGTTGCTTCAGTTATTAAAGATAAACTGCTGGATAGTGGAAAACACTCTAGCCTGCGAGATGTCTTTTATATGGTTAAGAGAACTATTCCTGGTACTAAAGTGAATTTGGTTGACGAACAGGTCGAGAGTGATAAAGCAATTGAAGACCTTGAAGTTATGACAGGACTTTCTCGAGAGGATATGCATGTTGAAGCAAACAAAAATGGAAGTGTTGCTGGCAAAGTAGTCATCGAAGATAGAGGTGATACTATTGATTGGAGTAAGATGGGAAGTGGAGGATGGTCTATTCCATCTAATGTTGAAGAACTAAAATTTAAAAAAGTTGAAGCAAAATATGTTCTCTATATGGAGAAAGCTGCAACATGGAATCGTTTGAATGAAGATAGGTACTGGCAAAAACATGATGCTATCATCCTTGCATCTCAAGGTCAGACCACAAGAGGTATTCGAAGACTCCTTCAAAGGCTTTATGAAGAGTATAATCTTCCCATTTATGTGTTAGCGGATAGTGACGTTTACGGCGCATATATCTACTCTGTTATTAAGTATGGTTCTATAGCACTTTCCCATGCCTCTGATAGATTAACTATTCCTAGTGTGAAATATGTAGGTGTAACAATGGATGATGTTGAGAAATATGATCTTAAAAAACATCTTATTAAACTTGATGAAAAAGATTATGCACGAATAAAACAAGTTTCAGAATATGAATGGTTTAAGGATAATAAAGATTGGCAAAGACAGTTTAAAATGATGAAAGAACTTAAAGGCAAGGTCGAAATTCAGGCTCTTAGTTCCAAAGATTTAAGTTTTATCAGTGAAGTTTACTTGCCAAATAAGATAAAGAATAAAGAATTTTTAGACTAATTTTATTTTTCCACAAGAATATCTGAAATCTTAGAATCATACACAATTTGTGTTTTTTCCAATTCTCCTGCTTTCCTTATATCTTTATAAATTGTGCTTGGGGAAAGATTATATTCTTCTCCTAGAGTTTTATAGAAGTCTTTCTTTGATTGATTAAAGTCTTTTTCTAAAAACTTTCCATAGATCTCTTGCATTCTATCTTTTCTTTGTTTTTGCAAGAGCCCAGTACGTGTTTCTTGTGCAGCTTCGCGAATATCTCTTGCAGTAATTTTTGCATCGAGGCCTTCATTGGCAAGATCAAGAATATCTTCTACAGTCATATAACTATCTCTTTGTCTTCTATCAGCTGCTTCTTTATATAAATCTCTTGCTAATACAAGACGATCTTCTTGAGAAAAATTCTTATTTATGGGGTCATAAGAAAAGCCTTCTGCTTGTATTGTATTATACTGACGAGCAATATTTTTTGCCACTTCACTCATTAGCTCTGGATTTTCTACGACTGGAATATCTCTTTCTATAGCTCGTAAATCAAAATAATCTTGTAATAAACTTCCAAGGTTAGGAAGCTTTTCTGGAGCATAATTCTCTTCTATTATCTTTTCTAAAGTATCTTGAATTATATCTTCTTTTGCTGGATCAACAAGTAAAAATGTATCCAAATATACAATATTCTTATTTGGATTTTTAATACCATCTTTTGTCAGATCTTTTTTGTATATATTTGCACTATTCAAGGGTTCATTTATTATTTCTTCTGTAATATTTAAAATTGGCTCAAGAGAGCCTGCTTTTAAAGTTTGTATATGTTTTGTATTTGCTATTTGTACTCTTTGTTTTTGTGATTCTGCATCCCATTGAGAAAGAGCATAGATACTTTCTTGGTTCCAGCCTTCTTCCACTAAAATTGTTAAATATTGTGAAAGACCTACACCTGGAAGCACAAAATGGATTGTAAGTTTATCGTCTAAAAGAGTTTCACTCTCTCTTTCATCATAAATAAATATCTTTTCTGTTGGAGAAGAAGTTCTTTCTTTTGCTATTGGTTCTTTTTCTACAAGAATTATTTTTGGTACTTCTTTTTGATAAGAAAACTCTAAAGGAACATTTGCATAAATAATATTTTTTGTTGAATCTTTTAATCCTTCTAAAGTTAATGCTTCTTTGTAAACATCTTTTTTATTTGCTTCTGCGATTTGTGTTGTAATTGCAAGAATTTCTCGTAAATCTGCCTTCGATGCTTCTGCTAATCCTGCTCTTTGTTTTTTCAAGAGTTGTTTTTGTTCATCCCAGGAAAGTGCAGCTATGCCATTGATATCTTTTTCTGCAAGAAGAGCAGCATAAGTTGTTAGCCCATAGCCTGGAATAGGATTTATGGTTATTGTTCCTTCATCATACTTGAAAATTTTCTTTTCCTCTTTTTCTGTTATTACTGGGATATTTATTTTTTCTTCTTCTTTTTCTCTATTTATTTCCAAGGGCAATGGTAAAGGAGATATTGTTTGCTCTAGGCTTATTCCTGGTTCTGGAATAGGTTGTTTGAAATGATCATAGAATAATCCGTATACTAAAGCTCCTAAACCAATGGCCCCTAGAGTTAATCCTAATGGAAATAATGGATTTTTACGGAGCTCTTCGTATGTTGTTACATCATCCCGTACACCCATTGAATAATCTTTATAGCCATTTCCTGTTTCATCTTCTTTTACAATTACTGGTGTAGCTGGAGGATAGATTATTGGCTTTTCCCCTGCATTAGAATTAACTACTGATGGTTGTACTCCTCGCCTTATTGGTACTACAATTATTTTTTTTTGTTGAGGAAGTGTTCCTGCAACTGTACATAATTGCAATGCTTCTTTTACAATTTCATCAATTATATTTTGTTTAGAATCCGGATAACGTGAAAGGATTTTTCTTACTTCAGAAGTAGATTTTCCTTGTTCCAATAAAGCTCTTGCTTCTGTTAACATGTCTATATCTGCCATTTTTGTATTCGTAAATTTATGTTAGGGTATATAAATTTTAGGTTTCTTTATTCGTCGCTTTCTAGATATAAAAAGAGAGGAATTTTGGAACAGAAACTTATTTAAAGTGACTAAAACTTTTAACATTTTAGGTCCCAGTAGCTCAATGGCGGAGCACTTATAGTGGTTATATAAACTGTAGCTCAGGCGGCTGTTAATCACAGCAAACCATTGACTAGACACCGCGCGGTTCTAGGTTCGACCCCTGGCTGGGACGCTTATTCTTCTTTTTTCTCTTTGGACAAAACTCATTGCCTATTAAAGCCTATATCTTTTGAATTTGACTCTCTGGACAGATGGACACGTGGCACGGGTGCGCGTAAGATTTATAAATCAAACTCCCTTATTAAAAATAATTCGTTTTAAAATTTCTTGTAGGAGGTAAACATGCAACTAGATCTCTCTAAGTTAAGTTATAGTCACAATGATATTAAAAGAGAAATTAAAATCCCAGAATATCTAGATGAGGATTTAGCATTTCTTATGGGCCTACATTTAGGTGATGGAAATATCTTTTCTAAATCTCATGATATCAATTATACGGGTAACCTTTATGAAGAATATAATTGGTATATTACTTGGATATTACCCTTACTAAAAAAGAAATTCAATATTATGTTTAAAATCCACCATGATACAAGACCTAAAAGAGAATCTATTAGAATAAGAACTAGATCTAAAGTCATTTTTACTTTTTATACTCAGGTTCTCATGCTTCCTCCTGGAAAAAAAGATAGTTGTGGAATTCCTTATATGATTATGCGAGCTCCAAAAAATATTCAAAAAGCATTTCTTCGTGGTTACATTGACACAGATTTTTGTTTAACATTTACTCGAAGAAAAAAAGGTGGCCTAAATAAATACCCCAAAATAATCTTAAATACAAATAATCAACAACTTTGTAAAGATACAGTCTTATTACTTCAAGAAATGGGATATATACCTTATTTTCGTTATAATTTTTATCGGCCACGTTATGACCAACCCCTTTTTTCTAATGAGATCAATATTAATGGGAAAGAGCAACTTGAAAAATGGATGAGAGAGATTGGCTTCTCTTCTCCTAAGCATTTTACTAAATACTACATATGAAAAAGGTTTGGTTATTGTCCTCCTTATACCACTTTAGCTCAAAGAGAACAAGTTCTTGCTGGAACTCTTGAAATAGAGAGCATTTCTTCTCAAAAAAAGACCGCAAAAGTTTTATAAAGGCTCACAAATTTTAAAATATTAATACGGGCCCGTAGCTCAGCCTGGTGGAGCATCCGACTGATATATACATTCAGAGATCGGAAGGTCTTGCGTTCAAATCGCAACGGGCCCACTCTTTTTTTCTTAGAAAAAGCTACTTATAGATCTCAAATGGTACATGTGTATGATAGTTTAATTCAAATAAAGGAAGAATATCAACTCTCATGATTAATTCTGGAAACTTATTTCTTAGATTTTTGATATAGTCTTTTAACTCTACATTATCTTTATTATAAATTGTTACGAAATAATTATACTCCCCAATAACCTTACAGATGTAGGTGTTATTCTTATCAAACTGAAAAAAAGCCTGTAGTTGTTTTTCTGCGTCTGAACTTTGTACATTAATTTTGATTAATAAAGAACTAACTTGTAGGCTTAATTTTCCCAGATCAATCATTGTTCTAAAACCTAAAATAACTTTCTTATCTAGCAAACGTTTTATCCGTTTCCTTATTGCAACTTCTGTGATTCCAAGTTCTTTTACTAGGTTTGGACTTGTAATAGAAGCATCTTTTCCCAGTCTTAGAATTAACTTTTTATCTATATTATCAATAGCTACTTTTTGAGGGAGATCAAAGCCAGTTATTACATTATTGAACTCTGATTTATCCATAAATAAAGGTTTAAATGAATCTCTTAATTCCTTAATCATCGTTAAAATAGTCATATTCACTTTGTTTTTTCCGAAAGCATCATTAATCTTATCTATTGCATGAGAAAAGTCCGTCAGACTACGTACATTTACCCCTAGAACAAAATCGTAACTTCCACCACATTTCTCAATGTAATATACTGCTGGGTTCTTCTTTAGAATACTGATTACTTCTTTTTCTCTTTCTTCATTGAGATTTATTGCTTGGATAAGAAGGATATAGCCACCATACGTAAAATTTTTAATATTAATTCTTGCCTCATATCCTTTAATTATTCCCGCTTCTTTTAGTTTTTTAACTCGGTAATCAAAAACCTCTCGTGAAATTTTTATCCTTTTAGCAAGTTGGCTATGAGGCTGTCGTGCTTTTTCTGATAGCTCTGCGAGAATTTTTCGGTCTAAGCTGTCCATTTACGAATAGATACTTAATCTGTTTAAATAGTTTTCTTTTGTATATGTTTTCATAATAAGTCTTAAGTATAGAAATCTCACTAGCTATTTCATAGGTGATAGGAGAATCATGAAAACCGTACGAGATTTTATTGAGAATATTAGAATGACCGAAGCTTTAGAGCCTATTATTGCTTCTTGTTATGAGAATGATGAACAATTAGGACAAAAAATAGTTTCTTTTCTTGAAGGAGTTCCTGATTCTAGTCCGTTACATCTTGTTTATTTAAGAACTCTTTATGACATTTATAAAGGGGTTCCTGTCAGTGAAAGTGCTTATAAGAAAAGGCCTTTAAGAAGTCTCTATCAAGAGTTTAAACTAACTCTTCCTGATTGGCGGACTGGTGCTCAATGGGGAAGGAGACTTATTTATTCTGGTAAAGAAAATATTAGATTTGGAATTATTCTAAAGCAAAAAAGTCCGGATGCTTTACGTGAGGCTTTTGGATTATTACGTAGGAATTATGGTATTGCTTGTCCTCCGGAAAATCTTAGTACTATCTCTAGATCCATAGATAGAAGCCATGTCACTACCAGAGCAAAAATTCAATTTTCTTTAGCATATATTGCTGGTGTTCAAGCCTCTGCTCTTTTTGATGTATTAGCTGAAGGACCTGAGGAGATTGATTATAATCTATTGAAACCTTTCTTTGAGGGTGAATAACATTTGAAAATGGTTGTTTAACAGATCGTAGAATTTCTGAAGAATAAGTAGACACGCAAAAACTTAAAAAGCGCTTTCTTTTCTATGAAAAATACTCCAGATATAATTTTCTTACTGCAAAATCAAGCATATCTTCAGTTAGAGCAATTGTGATATTACTAATACCATTTCTTGGGCCATGCAAAAGCAAACCATTTCTTGTCACAGAGATTGAATCTGGACGCACTCTTTCTTTAAGATAGTTACACATCTCAACAATTTCAGGTTTGAACACATGAAGATTTGTTCCTATAGAAAGAGAATCAATGGTTGTTGACATCCCTCTTACAGGAACTTCTGCTTCAGAAAAAATTGCACATATTTGCATTGCAAATCCTGTTTCATTATTCATACCAAACTTTTCAATATGGTAAATTGTTGTGCCTGTTGCAACACCACCAAGAATAGGCCCGTAACTTGCAATCACCGAATTATCTAAATTATTTAGGATTCTCTCTCTTTGTGCGAGAGCATCCACTATTCCTTCTCCTACAATAGAAATAAGAGCTATGTTTGTTCTTGAGGATTCTAATTTAAAATTATTAGATAGAGCTTCTTCAAGCATTTCTTCTTTCTCTCTTATATTTTTATTATCTACAATAATTGAAACAAGACCATTCTCTGTTCCAATCATATCTACAGAAACTCCTCTTCGAGAAAAAGTATCTAGAAGATCTATAAAATAATTCTCTCTCTCTTCTCTGATTAAACTAAACTGTGTAAAACCTTTCTTTGAAGCAATTCCTACAATTGGTTTTTGCGTGACATCACGTTCTAAAACAATTCTTGTTCCTTCTGAATTTGGGAATGCTAAAGAACACACTCGCATAGGAATTCCAGCTATTCTGCATTGTGCCATTGATTCTTCTTGAAGCACTCTATTTCCAGCATAAGCAAGTTCTCGGACTTCTCTATAAGTCATTTCCACAAGAGGTTTTTGATCTCCTACAATAGCAGGATCTACTAAAAAAATTCCTTCGACTTCTTTGAGATTGATATTTTGTTTTGCTTCGAGTGCTGCTGCAACATAATCTGCAGTTACATCAGATCCACCATTTGGAAGAATAGTTAGCTTCCCTGAAGATGTTTGCCCATAAAAACCGCCTATGACACAGGCATCATCTGCCTCCTTAAGAAAATAACTTGTGAAAACATGTTCTATTTTTGAGGGGTAATTTTCTGTTGTACGAAGAGCATCTCGTGCATCAATCCAATGAGAGGAAATTCCTCTCTGTATAAAATATCTGTTTAGCATCCAAGCATTATAATGTTCCCCCAAGTAGAGAAATTCATCAAGCGTTTTTGCTTTTTTTACATCTGCTCTGAATTGTTCTTCATTAAATTTTATTTCTAAGGGTTTTGCAATACTCCCATAAATTTCTAGGATTCTTGGAAGTACATCTTCTCTCTTTTCTAATCTCCTCAGAAGCTGTGTGATTCTATTGTTGTCTTTATTATTTCCACCAAGGTCTGGTGCTGAAACCACAACAATTGGTTTTATTCCAGAATGTATTTTTTCTCTTACAAGATTTTCTAACAGTCTATAATTCTCTGGTGTTGCTGTTGATGTACCGCCACTTTTGTAGATTTCAATTGCTTTCATTTTTTATCAGATCCTCTGTTGTTTCTCTTTTTCTTATTAAGGAATGGAATCCATTGGAAATAAGAACTTCTGCTGGTTTTGGCTGTCCATTAAATTGTGAAGCCATTGCAAAACCATATGCACCAGTAATTTGTATTGCAAGAATATCTCCTTCTTTTATTTTTGGTAATGAACGATCTTTTGCAAAGCAATCTGTACTTTCACAAATTGGACCGACGATAGTAAGCTTTTCTGTTTTATCTGCTTCAGGATTATTTGCGAGAAGTATTGGATGATATGCACCATAGAGTGCTGGTCTTATGAGTGCAGTCATGCCTGCATCTACACCAATAAAATTATCCTTGATTGTTGTCACTGTTGTTAATAATGTCCCTGATTCTGCAACAATGAATCTTCCTGGTTCAAGCATAAGAAGTGCAGAAGAAGTATATATTCTTTTTATTCGCTCTGCAATATTTTTGAGATTTAATGATTTTTCAAAAGGTTCATATGGAATTCCAAGCCCACCACCAATGTCTATATACTCAAATTGTATCTCTATTTTTTTAGAAATATTTTCTGCTATAGTTTGAATTGCTTTTGTGATCTCTTCAAAGTAGAGCTCATCTAAAACACAAGAACCTGTCATCATATGGATTCCAAAATGTTCAATACCGGATTCTTTTGCAAGTCTATATGCTTCCGTTGCACGCTCTTCAGACATACCAAATTTTGTATCTTTTCCACCGCACACAATTCCTGAAAATTTTCCAGCACCAAACCCAGGATTGATACGAAAAGAAATTCTTTTTGGAAGACCTAACTTTTTTAGTCTTTGGAATATAGAAAGATCATCAAGATTCATGAGAATTCCTATGCTGAGTGCTTTGTTGAGATCAGCATCAGAAGGATTTACTGAAGTGAAGATAGATTTCTTTAGATCGAAACCTGCTTTTTCTGCAAGTTCTATTTCAATTCTGTTTGAACAGTCTGCACCAAGTCCTTGTTGTGCAATGAGTTTTAAAATGCTAAGATTAGAATTTGCTTTTATTGCATAACAGATTCGTGCATGAGGGAATGCTTCTTTTAATTCTTGAATTTTTTGGAGAATTATTTGCTTGTCATAGACATACAATGGGGTAGCATATTCTTTTGCTAAAACTATTGCTGATACGTTGCCAATTTGTAGTTCCATGAAGGCAAGAAAAATAAAACAGGAGTATAAAAAGCTTAGCCTATGCGAGAACCTGACTTTGCTGGTTTCTCTGGGCTAAGAAGAATACTTTTTCCTTCTGAATCAGCAGCAAGAAGCATGCCATGGCTTTCTACACCACGAATCACTGCTGGTTGGAGATTTGTGAACACTACAATTTGTTTTCCTAGAAGTTCTTCTGTTTTGTAATGCTGACGAATGCCTGCAACGATTTGTCTTTTTTCTGTGCCAAGGTCCACTTGAAGAACATATAGACGATCTGCATTAGGATGGGGTTCTACTTTTTGGATTGTTCCAATTTTAAATTTGCATTTTTCCCATTCTGAGAAAGGTATTTGTGGTTCTGTTTCTTGTTTTTTAGAAGGTATCATTTGTTTCTCCTCTTTTTTAAAGTAATCCGTAATCTTTGAAGTTTTCTCTTTTAGTTCTTCAATTTTTTTATCTTCTATCTTTGTAAAGAGAAGCTCTGCTGTATTTATTTTTTGTTTAGCTTTTATTGTTTGCTTTGTAAGCATTTTAAAGTCTGTTTCTTTATTATTTAACATTGCTAGAATCTTTTTAGAGCTTGTAGGAAGATAAGGCTGTACTAATAATGCTAAAGTTTTTGAGAGATTTAAGCAAATATAAGTCACTGTAGGTGCATGTTCAGGATTTTTCCAGGGTTCATTCTCTTGAAAATATTTATTTCCCATTGTTGAAAGCTTCATTATTCCATCCATAGCCATACGTAGCTCTACTTTTTCATACAAAGAAATAATATTCTCAGTTTGTTTCCAAATTTCCTTTAAGAATTTTTTATCTTTTGTTCCGAGCTTTGGTGTTGGAACTTGACTTCCAAAGTTTTTATTCGTAAATGTAATAGTTCGGTTAATAAAATTTCCTAGATTTGCAACTAATTCACTATTAATTTTATCTTGGAAATCTGACCAAAGGAATTCTGTATCTTTTGTTTCTGGAATCAAGTAAGCCATATAGTATCTCCAATATTCTGGAGACAAATCTGCTTTTGGGAGATTTTCACAAAAAACTCCTCTATTGCTACTCTTAGAAAACTTTCCTCGTTCATAATTGAGATACTGTAGACCAACAACGTTGTAAGGAAGATTAATATTTTTATGTGCAAGTAATAATCCTGGAAAGAAAATAGTGTGAAAAGGAATATTATCTTTTCCTACAAAATAATAGATTTTTGCTTTAGGGTTTAACCAATATTGTTTCCATTTTGTTTTATTCCATTCTTTTGTGCTTGAGATATACCCTATAGGTGCTTCCGTCCACACGTACCACAAAAAATGTTCATATCCTTTTATTGGAACTTTAATTCCCCATTTTAAGTTTCTTGTAATACACCTTGGTTTTAGGCCGTCACGAATCCAAGCGAGAGCTAAATTTTTCACTTGTGGGCGTAATTGTTTATTCTTTACTAACCATTTTTCTATTTTTGGAGAAAGCTTTTCTAGATCTAAAAATAAGTGTTGTACTTCCTTGAATTCAATTTTATCTGAACCACACGCTTTACATCTTGCTTTGATAAGTTTCTCCGGATCTAATAAGGTACCACAATGCTCACACTGGTCTCCCCGTGCATTTTCATAGGCACATTTTGGACAAGTTCCTTCAATGTATCTATCTGCTAATTCTCTCTTACAAGATAAGCAGTAAGGTAATCTTATTTTTTTCTCAGAGATATATCCATTTTTGTAGACTTTTTTTAGAAACTCATTACTTGTTTCATGATGAATTTTTTTACTACTTCTTGAAAAATTATCATAACTTATTTCAAACCAATCATAAATATCTTTATGGATTTTGTAAAAGTGGTCACAAAGTTCTTGTGGGCTTATTCCATATTGTTGTGCCGCAATCTCACTCGCTGTCCCATGTTCATCTGTTCCACCAATAAAAACTGTATCATGCCCAGCTAAACGACAATATCTTGCAAATACATCTGCTGGATAATGGGAACCAACCATATTTCCTAAGTGTGGAACATTATTTGTATAGGGAAGAGCTGCTGTGATGAGTCTTTTTTCTTTAGGCATAAGTCTTTAGAAGTTCATCTGTTTTAAATAGCTTTCTAGACGCCAAAATTTTCTTGTAGGAACATAAGCATATTTTTGTTGTCAAGAACTTCAAAAAGCATCTTTGCATGAAGAGATTTTCCTTGATTCATACATTCATGCGCACAAGCTTCCATTCTCCTTCGATCTTCAGAAAACTTGTAAAAATATGCAGCATCAGGGAAACGCCCTTGTTTAGCAAGCCAATCACCAGAAGCAAGAAGTTCTTCTTTTAAACCTGCCTTTGCAAAAGCCTTTCCTGCTTCTTCATAGGTCCCTTCTTTAAAGAGAATTGTTCCGGCATCCAAAAGAGTTTTTTGTTTTATACTCTCAGGGATATTTACATTGTCTACCCCTTTAGATATGATAAGTTTTGTGAGGATGCCATATTCCATAGATTTTATGTGATTTTTCTCATTAAAAGCATTACTATGCTAGAAGATAGCTTTAAAAAGAGCTTTTTTCTTTTTTTATTTATGGAAGACATAGAAACACTCAATAAAGATATTGATGAAGTTATGAAGAAACTTTGTCGCCATGATTATGTGCATCTTACAGATAGAGGAAATTCTGCTATTTTTCTTGCTATGCATATTGCAAAGAAAACTAATCCTAAACAAGATATTCTTATTCCAGACCAGGGAGGTTGGTTTTCTTACAAAGGATATCCACATTTTTTTGATTTGAATATTGTTGAAGTAAAAACAAATTATGGAGTTATTGATCTCGATGATTTAAAAGAGAAAGCAAAGAATGCTTCTGCAATTATTTTTAGCTCTTTTGCAGGATATTTTGCTGAACAGCCTTTAGATAAGATTTCAAATATTTGCAAAGAAGCTGGATGTCTTGTTATTGAAGACGCATCTGGAGCAATTGGAGATGCTATACTTTGCAATGGGAAGTATTCTGATATTATTGTAGGAAGCTTTGGAAAGTGGAAACCTGTCGAGTGTGGATATGGAGGTTGGATTTCTATGAATAGTAAAGAATTTTTTGGTGTGGCAAAAGATGCTATGTCTATTACAAAGGTTCATCCTCAATTCTATAATGAGATTGGTGATGCTTTGAAAAAGAATAAAATGAATAAATTACTTGCTTTGCAGATACAAGTCAAAGAAGAATTAAAAGATTTTGAGGTTTTGCATAGAGAGAAAAGAGGATTGAATGTTGTAGTGAAGTTTGATCCAGGAGTTTTAGAATATTGCCAAGAGAAGAATTACCCATATGTGCTTTGCCCAAGTTATATTCGTGTGAATGAAAAGGCGATTTCTATTGAGTTGAAACGGTTGAATTTTTGAGGAAAATTTATATACCTTAAACTTTTTTGTATATTATGAATTTTATCAGAAAGATTACACAGGGAAAAATAGATGAGTGGGTACAAAGACAATTTACTCGTTATGGAAAAGGAATTTATGAGAATAAAGCAGTTCTTCAAATGAGTAAAGGAAAAGCACAATCAAGTATTTCTAGCAGTTTTGAATTCTCTGGAGAATTCGCATATCAACTTGCAGAAACAATTCAAGGCAAAACACATGTCACTGGTGGAGTTATTACAAAACAAAAACTTACAGATGTAGAAGCTGGTGTTCCTTTTGCTGGAATGAAACAATTTGCAGGTGTTAAAACATATTTGATTGATGCTGATCTTACGAAGAAACAAATCAAGGACTTATTGACTAACTTCCCTTCTGCTATGGTGTTACTATCTTTCAAAACAGATGAGGGAGAATTAAAAACTAAAGTAAAAAATCCTAAATCTACTAAACCAAGTGACCAAGAAAGTGAGGAATTACCTAAAGCAGATTTTTGTAAATTTAAAATAAAAAATAGGGATATTGTTGAAGACCTTGCATTTGATGTTCCAAAAGATTTTACAAAAGTTTTTATTAGACATACTTTTTGTATCACTGATTTGGAAATCCCTAAACAATATGAGAAAGATTTTGCGGCAGCACGTTTGCACGCAGTTCGAAAGGGAAAATTAATAAGGGAGATTCACCTTGATGGGAAGAAGCTTGTAAAAGAATACAAGTTATAGAGGTGATGTATGGCTGAAATTTGGAAGCTGATTAAAAAAACGTGTAAAGCGGTGTATGTAATTATTATTGCTTTTTTTGAATCTCTTACTGTTTCTTTTTATAGAAATATAAAAAAAAGATACGAAGAACCTAATAATGAATATGTAGAAGTTAAGGTTCCCCAAGGATATAAAGATAAAAAATTGGAACCAGATTACAAAGATCTTTCTGATACAGGAGAATTTTCTGATTTTACGGGATTTCCAGGTTTAAAGTAGTCATTATTTAGTGGTAACAAAAGCGAAAGATTTATAAAGTCTTTTTTCTGCTTAAATTACATGCTAAACTCAAAAGTTGTGAAATGTCCTGGAAGATTTAGCCAGACAAGAGAAAAGGTTTTCGAGGCTGCAGGAATTGTACTTAATAGTAAAGCTGTTTCTGAACAAGATCTTATTAGCATTTGGGATATTCTTCAGAGTGGAGGTGATCTTTTCGGTCTTGATGGAAGAGACCCTTATTATGACTCTCCTGAAGACTCCGCAAGGAAAATACCTCCTCAAAACTATCTTTCTTTAGTCCCTCTTTTTCCTAGAGATTATACTCTGCCAAGCCACATTCGTGAGCAATATGCTATTTCTATGGGGAATGATCCTCGTATTGCACAAAAACTTTCACGAATGAGTGAAAGAGGGAATGATTTTTATAGAGCAGAATTAGGTAAGGATCCTGCTGATCTTTATCTTGATAGAGGAGTCACTCTTTTAGGATATGAAATTGCTTCAAATAATGGAATTGGAACTCTTTCTGAGGGAGGAAATAAAGGAGGAGGATTACGTTCTGATGCACCCTATCTCTTAGAGATTTTTAAGAAAGGAAGACTGAAAAGAGAGGATACCTTTGATTTAGCTGCAATTGTTGGTTTTTGGGCACAGGATGATACAATGCTTGTTTCTCAAATGCAATCATGTAAAAATGCACAACTTCCTAAAGAAGTTTCTTTTGGAGTTACTTGTGTTCGAACTGCAGAACGTGTCGCACAAGAATTAGGCTTTTCTAAGATAGAACTTTATACTAGTAGAGCTCATCCTATTTTTCTAGAACACCCAGAAAATAAAGAAAGCCTTGCTGAACAGTTTGCATTATTTTGGGACGGCTCTGCAAGAAAATTAGATTACGAAGGTTCACGAGCGAGTGGTCCGACATATAACAAAAGATTCGTAACTTCTCTGAGGTAGTCCTTAATGCGAAGATTTATATAAAAGATACTAAACTCAAGAAAGATGGATCGACCAAAAAAGATTGTGAAATGTGAAGGAAGATTCCATGAATTGAGAGAATATTTATTTGGTACACCCATAGATCTGATTCTAGATGGACGAACTTTAATCACTCCACAGGATTTAAGAGATCTATGGAGCCTTATTGAAAATGATATCTACCAATACGATACTAAAGATCCTTATTATCAATCAAGCCTTGATAAGGCCAGAAAAAAACCTTCATTAGGACCTAATTCTCTTGTCCCTCTTTTTCCAACAGACTATGTTTTAGAAATCAGTTTAATTTCAGTCTATGGACTCGGACAGGGTATTAAAGTTGAAAACGCAGCAAGATTAGAACAACTTGCAAGTCAAGGAGAAAGATTTTTTGTAGAAACATTAGCAGCTGAAACGAGAGATATAATTTTTCCAAAAGGGCAAGATCTTGCTGGCTATACTATTTCTACTCATTTCGGAATTGGAACTTTAAGTCATGGAGGGGTGTCGGGAGCAGGAATTCGATCTGATGCCCCTTTTCTCATTGAGATCTATAAAAAAGAAGCAGTGACAGAAAAAAATCTCGCTGCAGTAATTGGATTTTGGGCACAAGAAGATACTATGCTTGTTTCTCAAATGCAAGCTTGTAGAAATGCGCAACTTCCTTTAGGAATTAGCCTTGGTGTAGGAGGATTAGTTACTGCAGAATTTATTGCGAGAAAAATTGGATTTAAATATCTTGAGTTATACTCTGCACGAGCACACCCTATTTTTCGTGTACATCCTGGTGGGTGGAATCAATTTGGTAAGGATTTTATAGAAAATTCTCATAGGGCTACTGAGATTATTGGTGGCTATTTACCTTCTGATAGAGATTCCTTTGTAAAGGAGTTATAATTATTTCACTGCTTCTCTAATATCAGAAGCTTTAATGGTTTTTCTTCCTGCATGCTGTGCAAAGCGAATTGCTTTTTTTCCAATTTCTTCTGCTTTTGCTTCGAGAACTTCAATCAGTCTTTCTTTTGCATCATCAGCAACTCTTTCTGCACCAGCTTTTTTCAAAAGTTTTTCCATTGCTGCTGCAGGTAAAATAGTCTTTCGTATGTTCATTCTTTTAGTTTATTAGAAAGCTATATTTAAAAGGATTTCTCCTCTAAAATTGTGAGCTATATCCTCAAGTATACATATTTACGAAACCTTTATAAGTAGCCTCATTTTTCTGCATTGAATCAAGATGCATATCGGAGAATTGCATTTAATACTACTCTTTCAGAGATTTGTTCACACCTATGTGTCGAACACAGAGCTTTGGTTCTGCTTCTCAAAAAGGCGAGTGCAGGTTCGATGTCTATAAACCTGCTGTCTGAAAAGACAAGTACAAATTAGATACTATAAATACTATGGGACATAAACATCATCCTAGGAGAGGAAGTTTACAATACTGGCCGCATGCTAGAAGTAGTAAGCACGCTCCACGAATACGAAGCAAAGTTGATTCTAAAGATAAAAAAATTCTTGGATTCCTGGGATATAAAGTTGGAATGACACATATGCTCATTAAAGAAACAAATCCTAACTCTCATAGAAAGAATATGGATGTTTTTACTCCTGTTACAGTGATTGAATGCCCTCCATTAAAGGTTTATTCTGTTCGTTATTATGCACAAAATGAAGATGGTAATTTACGGCTTATTTCTGAAATATTTTCTAAAAAATGGGAGAAGGAATTAGGAAGAAAGATTCGAGGTTCTAAGAAAGTGAATACAGCCCCTGAACAATTTGATGCTTTGAAAGTAAGTGTTTATACCCAACCTAAACTTACAGGTTTGGGAAAGAAGAAACCAGATATGGTTGAATTCTCCGTTGGAGGAAAAGATCTTCAAGAAAAATCTGCATTTGCACAAAGTCTTCTTGATAAGGAAATTAAGATTTCTGATGTTTTTAAAGAAGCACAATGTGTTGATACTCATTCTGTTACAAAAGGAAAAGGATTCTCAGGTGTTGTAAAAAAGTTTGGTGTCAAGCCATTGCAACACAAAGCAGAGAAAGCACGAAGAAAAGTTGGAACTCTAGGCTCCTGGCATCCAAATAAAGTTTTGTTCAGTGTTGCACAATGTGGAAAGTGGGGATATCATTTGAGAACAGAATATAATAAAGTTACAGTCAAAATTGGAAATAACCCTAAGGATATTAATCCTAAAGGGGGATTTGTTCGATATGGTTTTGTGAAGAGCGATTATCTTCTTCTGAAGGGTTCTGTTGCTGGACCAGCAAAAAGGCCTATTGCTTTTTCTGAAGCTCTTCGAGTAAAGAAAAAAGTGTACAATATGCCAATAGTTTATACTAGTCTGGAGTCTAAACAACGATGAAAGTATCACTTGTAGAAATAGATGGAAAGAAAGGAAAGGAAATTAGTCTCCCTAGACAATTTTCTGAAGAATTTCGACCAGATCTTATTAAGAAAGCTGTTCTTGCTCAACAATCCCACTCTATTCAATCATCTGGAACTAATCAAATGGCTGGAATGAGACAATCTGCATTTATTACCAAACGAAGAAAGCATTACAAAACAACTTATGGTAGAGGACAATCAAGAACTCCACGAAAAGTACTTTCTCGAAGAGGAACTAACTTTCATTATATGGGAGCAGTTGCACCAAACACTGTTGGTGGAAGAGTTTCTCATCCTCCTAAAGCAGAAAAGATTTGGGATCTAAAAATAAATGTTCAGGAAAGAAGAAAAGCAATTCGAAGTGCAATTGCTGCAACGATGAATAGTGCTATTGTCAAAAGACGAGGGCACACTGTAGAATCATTTGTTGTAGAAAATAAAATTGAAGATCTTAAAAAAGCAAAAGAAGTTCATGATTTTCTTAAAAAAGTAGGACTTGGAAAAGAATTAGAGAGAATTGCTGTGAAAAAAATTAGAGCTGGAAAAGGAAAGAATAGAGGAAGACCATACAGAAAGAAAAAAGGACCTCTCTTTGTTGTTTCAAAGAAATGTGCTCTTATTGGTGCTGCACGAAACCTTCAAGGTATCGATGTCTGCACTGTCAAAGATTTGAATGCTGAATTGCTTGCGCCTGGAACAGATGCAGGACGATTAACACTCTGGTCTGATAAAGCATTAGAAGTTATGGAAAAAGAAGGATTATTTTATACTCATGCAAAGAAGGAGACTAAGAAATGAATAAGATAGGAACATTCACAGTATTGAAACACCCTCTTACCACTGAAAAGAATGTTAAACTTATGCAGAATGAAAACAAACTTGTGTTTGTTGTTGATAGAAGAGCAAGCAAACCTGAAATCAAAAAGGCTGCAGAAGAATTATTCAAGATTAAAATTACTAAAATAAATACTACTATTCTCCCTTCTGGAGAGAAAAAAGCATATTTAAAACTTTCAGCTGAAACACCTGCAATTGATGTAGCAACTCAGCTAGGATTATTATAAAATGGGAAAGCGACTTATCACACAACGTCGAGGAAGAGGAACAACTACATATAGAGCTCCAAGTCATAGATACTATGGAAAGATTAAATATAGAATTTATGATGAAGCTGAAAAAAACTCTGTGATATATGGAACTATTCAAGATCTAATTGATTGCCCAGGACATATGGCTCCTTTGGCAAAAGTAAAATATGATACAAAAGAAGAAGTGCTCATCTCTGCGCCTTTGAATGTAAAAGTTGGAGATATTGTTGCTTCTGGAGCAAGTGCTCCTGTACAAACAGGGAATGTTCTTCCTTTGAAAAACATACCTGAAGGAACTGCAATTTATAATCTTGAATGCAGACCTGGAGATGGAGGAAAACTTGTACGAACTGCTGGAGTCTTTGCTAGGGTTATTGCAAAGAATGGCAATCAAATTGTTGTTAAACTACCTTCCAAAAAACAAAAGACATTCGTTGGAGAATGCCGAGCAACTATTGGAGTTATTGCTGGAGATGGAAGAACAGAAAAACCATTCTTGAAAGCAGGAAAGAGAATGCATGCTATGAGAGCAAGAAATAAACTCTATCCACAAACTTCAGGAGTTGCTATGAACGCTGTAGACCATCCATTCGGATCTGGAAGAGGAAGACATGCTGGAAAGCCTAAGACTCCTCCTCGTTGGGCACCTGCTGGAAGAAATGTTGGATTAATTAGAGCAAGAAGAACTGGGAGAAAACGATAATGGGACGTAAAGAATTTACTTATCGAGGAAAAACATTAGAAGAACTTAAAGCATTAGATGTTAAAGAGTTTGCAAAGCTCACTCCTGCTCGACAAAGAAGAAGCCTTGAAAGAGGATTTACTGAAATGGAAAAACGATTACTCTTAAAAATCAAAAAAGTCAAAGAAGGAAAATATAAAAAACCAATTAAAACTCACTGTCGAGATATGATTATCGTCCCAGAAATGCTTGGTCTTATGATTCATGTGCATACCGGAAAAGGATATACACAAATTGAAATATTTCCTGATATGCTTGGGCATTATTTAGGAGAGTTTACACTTACAAGAAACAGAGTTTCACACTCTGCACCTGGAATTGGTGCAACGAAGTCTAGCTCTGCTGCATCAGTGAAATAAAAATGGAAGATAAACAACACATTGCATCTGCAAAAGGAGAAAACTTGAATATTTCAAGGAAGTTCGCTGTAGAAGTGACTAGTTTTATTAGAGGGAAAACACTTGTTGATGCAAAGAAGAAAATGGAGAATGTTATTGCACTAACAGTTGCAGTTCCTTTCAAGCGTTATCATATGGATTTGGGGCACAAGAGAGGACATCTCGGGCCAGGAAGATTTCCTACAAAAGTAGCAAAAGAAATATTACGATTATTGAACTCAGCTGAAATGAATGCACAAAATAAGGGGCTTGATATTGATAGTTTGTATGTGTCTCGTGCTGTTGCAAATAAAGGAAACACACAGATGAAAGCAGGAAGACATCGAGGAAGACATGCAAAACGAACACATATTGAAATTGCTCTTGCTGAAAAAGAAAAGAAAAAAATTGAGAAAAAAGAGGCAAAAAAGCCTGAACAAAAGAAGGAGACAAAGACCAAATGATTGAGCGAAAATTTGTTAGTGAAAAAATGAGAGAATTTTTAGTAAATCAATATCTCTATAAGGAATTAGGACCTGGAAAATATAGCTCCTTTGAAATAAAAAGAACTCCATTAGGAGAAAGAATTATTATTTATACTGCACGGCCTGGACTTATTGTAGGAAAAGGTGGAGAAAATATTAGGGATCTTACAAAAGTTTTTAAAACAAAATTCAAAATGGAAAATCCACAAATTGAAGTTGCAGAAATTTCAAATCCTAATCTTGATGCACAAACTATGGCTGAACAAATTGTTACAACTTTAGAAAGATTTGGCCCTAAGAGATTTAAATCTGTAGGATACAAAACCTTGCAAAGAATTATCGATGCTGGTGCTATGGGGGCAGAAATTGGTATAGGTGGAAGAGGTCTTCCCGGGGCACGAGCAAAGAGTTGGAGATTTTATGCAGGATACTTGAAAAAGTCTGGGGATATTTCCATGTCTTTTGTTGCATATGGAATGGCTACTGCAAATTTAAAATCTGGAAGCATTGGGGTTAAAGTACGAATTTTACCACCAGGGACTATCCTACCAGATAGATTAACACTTATCGATCAAACAAAAATGACTATTCAAGTTGAAGAAGTTAAAACAACTGAAGCAAAAGAAGGTTCAGACGATGCTAAAATAGAAGAAGAAAAACCTAAAGCTAAAAAGAAAACTGTGAAGAAAAAAGTAGTAAAAAAAATAAAGGAAGAAAGTACTGAAGATGAAAATTAAGAATAAGGATATTCGAAAAATGAGTACACAAGAACAAAATAATAAGTTACTGGAGTTAAAAAAAGACCTCATTAAAATCAATGCACAAATTGCAGCAGGAACAGTACCTGAAAATCCAGGGAATGTGAAAAATGTGAAAAAAACTGTTGCACGAATTATAACTATTATGGCTGAAACTAAAATGGAGGAAAAGAAGAAAACCAATGCGTGAGATTTGCTCTAAATGTGGCCTTCCTCAAGAACTCTGTGTTTGCGAGTCTATTGCAAAAGAAGAACAGAAGATTGAGATTCGCCTTGTCAAGCGACGATTTGGAAAACTTATCACAGTTATTTCAGGTATTGATGATAAAACTATTAATATCAAAGAGCTTGCAAAAAAATTAAAATCAAAACTTGCTTGCGGTGGAACAGCAAAAGACAAAAATATTGAACTTCAGGGAGATCATCTCGAAAAGGCAAAAAAATTTGTCATTGATGAAGGATTTTCCCCGAGCTCTATCACAGTCACTAATGAGACAGATAATAGAAGAAAATGAGATCACCGACAAACATCGCCAGACATGAATTTATTGGTCTTGACGTTGTGGTGGTTGATGCAAACAACAAAAACTTGATTGGTATTAAAGGTGAAATTGTTGATGAGACAAAAAATACTTTCATTATTCAAACAGAATTTGGCGAGAAGAAAGTGCTGAAAAAAGGCGCAAGCTTCAAGACAAAAATCAGCAATCAAGAAATTATAATCAAAGGAGATATTTTGGTCGGAAGACCAGAAGACAGAATCAAAAAATGAAAAAACAAGCAAAGAAAAATGTTGGAATGGGATTCGTTTCACCTAGCAAGAGCTGTAGTGATAAACACTGCCCTTTCCATGGTGATACTAAATTGCATGGAAGAGTTTTTGAAGGAAAAGTTATCCAGAAAAATCCTCATAAAACTATCAATGTTGAATGGCCACGAATTGCTTATCTTTCAAAATTTGAGCGATACTCTAAGAAAAGATCACGTGTCAAGGCGCATAATCCTGAATGTATTGAAGCAGAACTTGGCGATATGGTTACTATTGTTGAAACAAGACCAATTA
The DNA here is from genome assembly GCA_030697685.1 of bacterium. Taxonomy (GTDB): domain Archaea; phylum Nanobdellota; class Nanobdellia; order SCGC-AAA011-G17; family GW2011-AR17; genus JAGVZZ01. The sequence continues at coordinate 22,501 of JAUYPF010000048.1, forward strand.
GTAAAACAAAAAAATTTATTGTTGTGAAGGTGCATAAATGAAAGCAATTAGTGGATATAAAGTACGAGCACTGCCTATTGGTGCTGAAGTTCCTACTTGTGATAACTCTGGAGCAAAAGTAGTCAAAATCATTAGTGTCAAAGGTCATAAAACTGTTAGAAGAAGACTTGCATCTGCAGGTGTTGGAGATCTTGTCAAAGCATCTGTTATCAAAGGGAAACCTGAGATTAAAAAACAAGTTGTTTCTGCAATTGTTGTTAGGCAGAAAAAAGAATTTAAGAGACCTAATGGAACTCGTATTAAATTTGAAGATAATGCAGTGATTATATTAAAAGATGATAAAGGAAATCCAAAAGGAACAATCTTTAAGGGAGCTATTGCAAAAGAAGCTGCTGAAAGATGGCCTGGTATTTCCAAGGTATCAAGTATTGTGGTATAAAAAATGAAAATTGACTGGTCAAAAAATTGGAATGCAAGTAAACGCCCAAGTAAGCAGAGAAAGTATAGATATAATGCTCCTCTGCATGTGCAGCATACATTTTTAGCAGCACATCTTAGTCCAGAGCTTCGAAAAAAGTATAGCTTACGAAGTTTTACTCTTCGGAAAGGAGACAAAGTAAAGATTCTTCGAGGGCAACATAAGAAGAAGATTGGAAAGATTAATAAAATCTTGATTAAAAGTCAAAAGATCTATATTGAAGGTATTGAAAATATGAAAAAAGACGGAAGTAAAACTTTCATTCCTCTTCACCCTTCAAATCTTATGATTATTGAATTAGACTTAGCAGATAAAAAAAGAAAAGCGAAAATTGAAATGAAAAAAACTCAGGAGAAAAAATAATGGTTAAAAATCATTTATCACGATTGAATGCACCAGTAAGCTGGGGAGTTAAGAGAAAAGGAATTAAATTTATTACTCGTCCAAACGCAGGAGCACATAGTTTAAGAGAATCTATTCCACTTTCTCTTGTTGTTACTGATCTTTTAAAATTTGCACGAATTAGAAAAGAAACAAAGAAAATTCTGAATGAAGGAAAAATATTTGTGAATGGAAAAGTTCGAAAAGATCTTAGTTATGCTGTTGGACTTATGGATTTGATTAGTATTCCAAGTTTGAATCAAAATTATAGAGTATTTTATGATATTAAAGGGAAGTTTAAACTTCTTGCTTTAGAAGATGATGAAAAAGATTTGAGGCTTGTTCAAATTAAAAATAAAACCATTATATCTGGAAAGAAAATTCAATTGAATAACTCTGATGGAACAAATATGATTTTAGATAAAACTGCTGATTACAAAACAGGAGACACACTTTTTGTTTCTTTGAAGGATGGAAGTATTAAAGAGCATATACCATTGAAAAAAGGTGCACGAATTTATCTTATTGGCGGAACTAAACGGGGAGTTGTTGGAACTCTTGAAGATACAAAAGAAAATATTATCGTTGTAAAAACTTCTGAGGGAAGTTTTGAAACTGCAAAGAGATATGCTTTTGTTATTGGAAAAATTAAAACACTTGAGGCATAATCATGAATGTTATGAAAGAAATCGGAATTGAAAAAGTTACTTTGAATGTTGGTACTGGTAAGCCTGGTTCAGAATTAGAAAAAGGAAAAATTCTCCTTCAAAAAATATCTGGGTTAAAACCATCTGAGACATTAACTCAGAAAAGAATTCCAACTTGGGGACTACGACCAAATTTGGTTATTGGCGCTAAAGTTACTATTAGAGGAGAAAAAGCAATGGAAGTTTTGAAAACTTTGCTTCAAGCAAAAGATAATATACTCCAAGCAAGATCTTTTGATATTTATGGAAACTTTTCCTTTGGTATTAAAGAATACCTTGATGTTCCTACATTGAATTATATCCCAGAAGTTGGAATTCGAGGATTTGAAGTGGCAGTAAGTCTCCAAAGAAAAGGTTTTAGGATTAAAAGAAGATCGCTACAAAAAAGAATTATCCCTAAGAGGCATGCAGTTTCAAAGCAAGATGCTATTACATTTGCAAGAAATATTTTGAAAATTACTGTTGTTGAAAAAGAGGAGGCAGAAGAATGACTGCAGGAAACTACAAGAAGGTATTTAAACAGCTTAAAAATAAGCCTGTAAAGTTAAAAAAATTCCTTAAACATAATGCTCCAAAACCAAGAAAGTTTGGAATTAATTCAAAACCTTGTAAAATTTGCGGACGATTGGGTGCTCATATTCAAAAATATGGCCTTGATGTTTGTAGACAATGTTTCAGGGAAAATGCAAGGAAATTAGGATTTAAAAAATACTATTAAAATGGCAATGAATGACACTTTGGCAACGGCTTTAAGTAATATACTTAATGCAGAGAAAGTAGGAAAGGCAACTTGTGTAGTGAAACCTGTCTCAAAAATTATAAAGGTAGTACTTGAAATTATGAAGGATAATCATTACATTGGAGAGTATACTATTACTAATGATGGTAAAGGCGGTTTCATTGAAATCAATCTTATTGGTGGGGTAAATAAGTGCGGTGCAATTAAACCTAGATTTGCTGTGACATTAAAAGAATATGATAAGTTTGAGAAAAGATTTCTTCCTTCTAAGAATTTTGGAATCATTATCTTATCTACCTCAAAAGGGATTATGACACAGGATCAAGCAAAAGAAAAAAATCTCGGAGGCAAATTATTAGCATTTGTTTACTAAGATGATAGAAGAAAGAAGACTTAGGAAGGAAATTCAGATCCCAGAAGGAGTTGAAGTTCAAGTAGCTGAAGTTATTACTGTAAAGAAAAATAAATTTGAAGTAAAAAGAAAGCTCTCTTATCCAACTGTTATTCTTAGTAAAAAGGACAATAAAATTATTATTGAACCGAAAAGATTTACCAAAAGAGAGAAAAAAATTATCAATACATTCAAGTCTCATATTTTGAATATGATTAAAGGTGTTGAAGAGCCTTATGAATATAAAGTAAAAATTTGTTCCAGTCACTTTCCCATGTCTGTAAATATTGAAGGGAAAAAACTCGTTGTCAAAAATTTCCTTGGCGAAAAAGTTCCAAGAAAAGCAGATATTTTGGAAAATGCAGATGTAAAAATTGAAGGCGATGATATTACTATTATTTCCCCAGATAAAGAAATTGCCGGGCAAACAGCAGCAAACTTTGAACAATGCACAAGAATTACCAATAGGGATCGAAGAATATTCCAAGATGGACTTTGGATTACAAAAAAGAGTAGAGACTAAAAATGGCAGACGCACGATTACTCCAACAAAGAAGAGCAACTAAACTCAAAAAGCCTCGTTTCTTGAGACAGGATGCTACTCGGAATAAAAGTCTAGAGAAAAAATGGAGAAAAGCTAAAGGTATGCACTCTAAAATGAGACTGCATTTGAAAGGAAGGAGAAGATCACCATCCCCAGGATTTGCATCACCACGAGCTGTCAAAGGTCTTACAAGACAAGGATTGAAAGAAGTTCATGTTAATAATGCAAAAGATTTAGAAGGATTTGATCTTAAAACACAAATTGTTGTTTTTGGAAGAATTGGCTTGCGAAATAAAATGTCACTATTAAAAATATGTGGAGAAAAAAAATATCCTATTGCACAAATCAAAGATATTTCTGCTTTCATACAAAAAGTAGAAGCAGATTTTGCTACTCGAAAAAATAAAAATAAACATAAAGAGGAACAAAAGAAAAAAATAAAAGAGGAATCTTTGAAAAAAATAAAAGAAGTAGATAAAAAAGAAGAAAAAACTGCTCCTGCAGAAGCACAAGAAGAAACAAAAAAAGGCGAGAAGAGCGATAAAATAAAAGTCTTGGAGAAAAAACAATGAGGCTCGGGAATCAAAAAACAATGAGCGGAAAAATGCTTGGTGTTGGAAAAGGCAAAGTTTGGTTTGATAATGAGCACATGACTGAGATTAAAGAAGCTATTACTAAAGGAGATATTCGAATACTTATCAGAAAAAGAATTATTCAAAGAAGACCTGAATTAGGGCACTCTCGTGTTCGTGCAAGAAAAAGATTAACTCAAAGAAGAAAAGGAAGGCAAAAAGGGCCAGGAACTAGAAAAGGAAAGCAAACTTCACGATTGAGCAGAAAAACTGCATGGATGCATCTTGTCCGTGGTCAAAGAACTTTCCTGAAGGAATTAAAACTAAACGGGTTGGTTAATGTTCCTACTTATAGAAATTTATACTCTAAAATTAAGGGAGGATATTTCAGAAATAAAAGGCACATCAAACTTTATTTAACTGAGCACAAGCTCTTTCAAGAAAAAACAGCTAAAAAATGAAAACAAAAAAATTTATACCATTCAGAAGAAAACTTCAAGGAAAAACAAACTATAGAAAGCGTTTAGAATTGCTTAAATCAAATACTTTACGAATAGTTGTTAGAAGATCTTTGAGGAATATTACTGTACAAGCAGTTGAGTATCATCCAAGTGGAGATAAAACTATTTTTACCGTGAACAGTAAGGATCTTAAAGAATTTGGTTGGAAAGGCTATGGAAGAAATACACCTGCAGGATATCTTGTTGGATATTTATTTGGAATAAAAGCACAAGAAAAGAAAATTCAAAAAGCTATTTTAGATCAAGGATTATACCTCACTCGACAAGGGACTATTACTTTTAGTGTACTGAAAGGACTTGTTGATTCCGGAATGAAAATTCCTCATAACGCAAAAATCTTTCCTCATGAGGATAGAATCTTAGGAAAACATATTTCAGAGGATATAACTAAACAATTTAGTGTTGTTAAGGCGAATATCCAAAAGGTAAAATAAATGATAAAGAAAAAACGTAACTACAAAGAAGATGGCGCAGAAAGTGGTATCTCTAAGGATAGAGGTTTTGATAGAGATAACTGGAAGCCTAAAACAGAATTAGGAAAAAGAGTAAAGAATGGAGAAATAAGTAATATTGACCAAATCCTTGATAGTGGACTTCCTATTTTAGAATCACAAATTGTGGATATGCTCCTCCCAGGATTGCAAATAGATCTCCTAGAAGTAGGACAATCTAAAGGAAAGTTTGGTGGAGGAAAGAGAAGTATCTGGAGACAAACACAGAAAAAATCTAAAGAAGGAAACAAACCTTCTTTTGCTACTGTTGCTGTATGCGGTGATGGAAATGGATATGTTGGAATTGGTTTTGGAAAAGCAAAAGAAACTGTTCCTGCACGAGAAAAAGCAACACGAATGGCAAAATTGAATATTATTAAAATTAAAAGAGGCTGCGGTTCATGGGAATGTGGTTGTGGACAAGCGCACTCTATTCCATTCACTGTTGATGGAAAATGCAGCTCAGCATTGTTTAAACTTATCCCAGCTCCAAAGGGAACAAGACTTTGTACTGAAAGAGAAGCACAAAAAATTCTTCGTTTTGCTGGAATTAAAGATGTCTATGGAAAAGCACGAGGACAAACACGAACAAAACTCAATGTTATGTATGCATGCTTTAACGCATTGAAACAACTTAGTAAAGTCAAAACTAAAGAAAGACATATTCAAAAATTGGGTATTGTTGGAGGAAGGAATGAATAATATTGCAATCATTCGGATTCGAGGAAGAACAGGAGTAAATGGCAAAATAAATGATACTCTTGATATGATGAGATTGTATAAACAAAATGGTTGTGTCATTGTTCCAAATAATCCAGTGTATCTTGGAATGATTCATCGTGCGAAAGATTATATTACTTGGGGAGAAATAGATAAAGAAACTTTTACTCTTCTTTTTACTAAGAGAGCACGAGTTGCAGCTAACAAAGCTCTTACTGATGATTATTTAAAAGAACATTTAAAGATGGATTCCAAAACTTTTATTGAAGAATTTTTTGGACAGAAGAAAAAACTTAAAGATATTCCTGGGTTGAAACCTTATTTCCGACTACATCCTCCTAACAAAGGATTTGAAAGATGTGGAATTAAAAAACCATTTAGTATGGGTGGATCTCTTGGATATAGAAAAGATAAAATTAATGAACTAATTAAAAGGATGATCTAAAATGAAACGAAGTACTCCAAAAAAGAAGAACAAAGGATTCCGAGGCTATAAATCTCATGGTTGGGGCAGTAAGAAAAAGCACAGAGGAAAAGGTTCTCGTGGAGGAAAAGGAATGGCAGGTACTGGTAAAAGAGCAGATACTAAAAAGCCAACTATCATTAATTTATATGGAAATGATTACTTTGGAAAGAGAGGATTTGTTGTTCCTGAAGCAAAACCATACACTGCAATAAATATTCGTGATCTTAATGTTCTTGTAACAAAACATTTTATTAAAGGTGAGATTAATCTTAAGGATTATGGATATGGAAAACTTCTTGCAATGGGAGAACTTCATACAGCTTTGAAAATTACCGTAGAGCGGGCATCTAAGCAGACTATAGAAAAGGTTAAAAATGCTGGTGGTTCTATAGTCATAGAAAGCAGCAAAGAATAGAGTTATCAAAAAATGTCCTTCCTTAACAATGTTTTAATGAACTTGCCTGAGGTTCAAAGCCCTCTGCAAAAGAAATTAGGATTTAAAGAAAAGTTACAGTGGACATTTATAATTCTTGTTGCATTCTTTCTTTTAGGGCTCATACCATTATATGGTTTAGGAGAAAACTCCCTTGCGCAGTTTGAATTTCTCTCTATTATTCTTGGAGCAAGTTTTGGTTCTATTATTTCTTTAGGAATTGGACCATTGGTTACTTCCTCCATTGTCTTGCAATTATTGAATGGATCAGGTCTTGTTAAATTTGATCTTAATACAACAGAAGGGAAAAAACGATTTCAAGGTGTGCAAAAGTTACTATCTATTTTCTTTATCGTGTTTGAAGCAGGGATTTATGTTTTCATGGGTGGACTAGCACCATCAGCACTTCTTGATCCTTCACAATTTAGAACTATGGAATTTATCCTTGTTGGACAATTGATTGTTGGTGGGGTTCTTATTCTGTTTATGGATGAAATTATTAGTAAGTGGGGATTTGGCTCTGGTATTTCTCTTTTTATCGCAGCAGGTGTTGCATCTGAAATTATGATTCGAGCGTTTAGTCCATTGACTAGTGCAGGAACATTTGCATTTGGAACAAGTCAAGATGCTGTTGGAAAAGTTTGGGTATTTATTTCTTCTCTTGCAAATCAAAATCCCACAGGAGCAATACTTGCACTGTCTTCTATTCTTGCAACTATTTTGATTTTCTTTGTTGTTGTTTATGTCCAAGCAATGAAAGTTGAAATTCCACTCTCCTTTGGAAGAATTCGAGGACATGGTATTCGCTGGCCATTAAATTTTCTTTATACCTCTAATATTCCAGTTATTCTTATTGCAGCATTACTTGCAAATGTTCAATTATGGGCAAGACTTTTAGAAAAATGGGGACATCCACTTTTAGGAACATATTCTGGTTCAAGTCCAATATCAGGATTTGTGCTTTGGATTACTCCACAAAATCTCGTGCAGGCAGTTATTACAGGAAGTCTCACGTTAAGTCATATTGCACAAGCATTGGTGTATTTACTTTTTATGGTTGTAGGAGCAATTATTTTTGGAATTTTTTGGGTGCAAACTTCTGGAATGGATGCAAGTGCGCAAGCACGAAACATGTTAAACTCTGGATTACAAATTCCTGGATTTAGGCGAGATCAAAGAGTTTTAGAAGCAATACTTAATAGGTATATTTTTCCTCTCACTGTTATGGGTGGAGCAGCAGTAGGAATTCTTGCAGCAAGTGCGGACCTTATGGGGGCATTGACACAGGGAACAGGAATTCTCTTAGCGGTTATGATTATCTATAAATTATATGAAGATATTGCTAACCATCACATGATGGATATGCATCCTGCATTAGCGAAGATTATGACGAAGTCGTAAGTATTATATACTCTAAATATTTGTTTCTCTTCTATGAGTTTTATTGATTTTTTAAATCCTGTATTGAATCCAGTGCTTGTACCATTGATGAGTATTCCTAATCCTTGGAATCTCCTTTTGCTTTCTTTTCTTATTACTTTGATTATGACTCTTATGTATAAATTTTTGACTGATCAGAAATTAATGAAAGAGTTAAAAGATGAAATGAAAGCGCTGCAAAAAGAAATGAAGATGCTCAAAGATAATCCTGAGAAAATGATGGAAGTACAAAAAAAAGCAATGGAAAGGAATATGAAATATCTTTTACAGAGTTTGAAGCCTACGCTCATTACATTTATTCCTATTTTAATTATTTTTGAGTGGATTAGACAGTATTATATGAATATTAGTAATCCAGATGTACTTTTTGGCTTGAGTTGGATTTGGATTTATATCTTAGCATCTATTATTATGAGTTTAGGGTTGAGAAAGTTATTGAAGGTGCATTAGTATGTAAAGGATCCTTCCACCGCATGTAATGCTTGGAATATTTTTCTCATTTGTTCAGTCTTTATTTTTACTGAATGTGTTCTTAATCCTATGTTGAATGCGCTATCTCTGTTTTCAAAAACTCCTGTATCAACAAAAATAGGAAGACTTTCTCTATGCCCAAAAGGAGGGACTGCACCTATCTGACAGCCTGTTTTCTCCAACACTTCTTCAGGTGTTGCCATACGTGTTTTTCCTTTTGACCAAGACTTTTTTTCTGCAACCGCTTTTATGTTTACTTTTCTATCTGCAGGGACATCAACAATAAGCCATTCATTATTTCCATTTGTCAGAACGATTGCTTTAATGCCTTGTTTGAGCTCAAATCCCCTTGTTTTTGCAGCATCTTCACTCGTCAGAACTGGTTCATGTTCTAAATATGTAGGCTGCATATTTTGCTGTTTAAAATAAGCCTTTATTCTTTCTACTTCTTCCATTCCCATAGATTAAATGAAAAAAATGAGTCTTATATAACTTTCTTTATTTTCTAGAATCATATTGTAAAAGAATTTTTCTTAATCCAGAAGCAGTTTCATCATTTAAATCAGCAACTGCCTGTTCAGGATTTGCTATGAGTTGATTATAATATCCAATAAAAGGATTTTCTGCTTCGTGTGCTCCAGGCTCGCTGACGCTCGCAACACGACGACGTACCCCACGCAGGCGATCGTAACCATTGATATCACGACCATTGGCACCGAAGTCCGAATCGCTACCGAAATCATTCAGCCAAGACGCCCGCCCAACTGGACCTTCTTGTGTGTTTTCTTGAACATATGCAAGGTTGAGAACATAGACTCTTGTTTCTTTGACTCTTGCATCTGCAAGCATCTTCATCACTTGCATAAAAGCATAACCAGAGCCATGTACACGTTCTGCAAGTTTTCGTTCTTCAGAATTGAGAGTATCATAGTTTCTAGTTGGAATTGCAAGATATCTCCACTCAGCATTATCACCTTGTAATCGTAATTGCGTTAGATCAATGGAAACCGTACTATCGGCAGCAATTGCCTCTAAAGCTTCTTCTCGCGCAGGATGATAATTCCCAGAAGAAGTTAACTCAGCGAAAGCAGTATCAATGTGTCGCAAGACAAGATTATGATCCTGACGAGTTATGGATAAGCGAGCTTTCCCTTCATGCATATCATACAGATTTCCATCAGCAGTGTAAAAAGGAAGATTTCTTAATTCTATATTTGTAAAACTTTCTCTTTGCAATTCATCACTATGGAGCATAGTTCCAGGCTCAGTCAAAGCATACGCGTCACGTAAATTACCAACAATATTTTCGAGTACCATACCTTTTGTTTTTTATTCCTTATTTATAATATTATCCTTTGGTAGAGCGTCTAAGAAAGGCTTATAAACCCTTACTTTTTCTCATGTCCCATGGCATTCAAACATAGAAATAGATCTTTTCGAAAAGTCTTGGTAAAACTTGCTAGTAAGGTTACCACACACTATAAGAAAAGAAATCCTGCAAAAGCACAATGCGGCGGATGTGGAAAAGAACTTCATGGAGTTCCACGAGCACGAATAGTGAAGATGCAAAATCTGCCAAAAACAAAGAAAAGACCTGAAAGGCCTTATGGCGGAGTTTTTTGTTCAAAATGTATGAGAGAAACCATGATAGCTAGGGCAAAAGCACAATCATAATCTCTTGTTGTCGAAAAAGACCTTTATGTGGTGACATATAAAGCGATGAAACAAGAAGGAGAAAACAAAAATGTTGGAAATTGGAAGAGTTTGTATGAAAATTGCCGGTAGAGATGCTGGTAAAAAAGGTATAGTTATTGATATTCTTGATGATAATTATGTTCTTTTAGATGGTGAAGTGCGAAGACGAAAATGTAATATCAACCACTTAGAACCTCTTGGAAAAACTGTTGAGCTGAAGAAAAATGCTTCTCATGCTGATGTTCTCAAAGCTCTTGGTTTGAAAGAAGAGAAGAAAAAAATAGGAAAGAAAAAAGAAAAATCTGCTCGACCACGAAAAGTAAATGTAAAGAAAACCTATGCAAGTCCTAAGAAGGAGAAAAAAGCAGTAGTGAAAGCTAAAGCTCCAAAAAAAGAAGTTAAGGTTAAGAAGAAATAATCATGAATTCTCCACAGCACCAGCAAATGCAGGAATTGCAACAAGGTTTGCAAGGATTACAACAACAATTGCAACTTCTTCAGCAACAAAAAAATGAGCTAGAAAATTTAATTGATAGTTTGACAGAGCTAGGAAGTAAAAAAGAAGGAGATGCAGTTCTTATTCCTTTTGGTGCAGGCGTTTTTATCAAAGCAAAAGTAGAAACTACAGAAACAGTTATTCTAAATGTTGGAGCAAATGTTGTTGTGGAAAAAAGCATTGTAGATACTTTGGCGTTGGTTGCAAAACAAAGCAAAGAATTACATACTATTGAGCAGTCTATGCAAGAAGAATTAGCACATATGAGCCAGCAACTGCAATTTTTACAATTGTCTCAAGCTTCAGAGTAAACAAATCCTTAAATAGCTTTTTTTCTTCTTATTCTTATGCAAGATATCTATTTTCAGTATTATAGCAGAAAAGATATACAAGAGGCAATGCTGAAAGTCTGTGAAGATAGAGAAGTTGTTCCACGATATGGTGAAGGCTTTGGAAAAAGACCTGATATGCTACAATATCCAGGAGATATTCTTGAGATGGCAAAAAAAGGAGCCACATCATTTCATATTTCTGAAGAACGATGGCATGACCCTTTATTATTGAAGGCAGGAATGAGCAAGAAAGATCTTGATGAGAATAGGAAAGGATGGGATTTGATCCTTGATATTGATACTGCACATTGGGATTATGCAAAGTGGACTGCGTATTTTCTTATTGAAGCAATGAAGTTTCATGATGTGAAGAATATTTCATTGAAATTTTCTGGAGGAAAAGGTTGGCATATTGCTGTACCATTTGAATCTTTCCCGCAAGAAATGAATGGTGTGAAGACACATAAACTCTTTCCTGAAGGACCACGAATTATTACTGCATATCTGCAAAATATGATTCATGAAATGCTTGCAAATAAGATTCTTGAGAAAGAAAGCATTGCAAATATTTGCCAGAGGGTTGGAATGAAAAGAGCAGATATTTTCAAAGAAGGAAAGCTTGATCCTTTTGTATTTATTGAAATTGATACTGTGCTCATTTCTAATAGACATCTTTTTCGTGCACCATATTCTTTGCATGAGAAAACTGGGCTGGTTTCTTTGCCAATAGATAAAGATAAAATACTGACTTTTGATAAAAGAGAAGCTGATCCTAAAATAGTCAAAACTGAAAAATGTTTTCTTGAGAAAAATGTGAGCAATGATGGAAAAAATTTAATTATCCAAGCAATGGATTGGTGGGGAAAGAAACATGCAAAACAAGGGCCTGATGTTATTCCTGGGCAAAGAATGGAGAGGAGATTACCTACAGATGCGGTTGCCGAAAATTGTTTTCCTCATTGTATGCAAAAAATACTTGTAGGGAATATGGATGATGGAAAGAAGCGAGCAGTATTTATTTTAGTTAATTTTTTAAGGCATATGAATTGGAATGACCAAGATATTGAGAAAAGGTTATTTGAATGGAATAATAAAAATAAAAATCCTTTACCTCCAAATTATATTACAACACAACTCACGTGGAATAAAAAACAGAAAGAAAATATTCTTCCTCCTAATTGTAATAAATCTTACTACAAGGATTTACGTGTAGCTTGTCTCGAAAATGTTTGCAGCCGTTTTAAAAATCCTGTGAATTGTGCTTTACGTATGCATGCACAAGCAAAAGAACTGGAAAAGAAAAAGAAGCCTGTAAGTGAGTCTGAAAAAACTCTTAAAAAAACAGAGGACAAAGCTCCAAAATAAGTTGTTTTTTGCCTCACCCAAGGGTTTATAAATGACCTTCTAGGCACTTTACGTATGGCATTTGACGAAGGAGAGAGTATTTATAGAGCGCTCGTACGAGATATTTGTATTCGAGCTTCTGATTCTTCTCAAGAGGTTCAAAGAGAAAAAACACTGCTTGAAGAAAAACTTGAAGCTTCTCTTGTAAATACATTAAAAACTCTTATTCCTGCTTGGAAGAGAAATGGTGGAATGGCTGAAATCAGTGTTGTCTATGCATTACCAGCTAGTAACATGATTAGAGAAGATGTTGATAGTTACGAGAGAGTTGTTTATGGCACTGCAAAAAAGATTCTTCGCAAAAATGGATTTGTTCTTGAAGAAAATCGTTGGCATTATAGAAAGTAAATCTTTAATTAGTTTCAGTTTCTTTTTTTCTTATGCTTTTTGTCACCGATCTTACTGGCTATATGTATTGCTCTCGAAAGCTCTATTTCTCTAAAGTTCTTCATGTACGAGAAAAACCTCAAGAACAGAGTATTAAAGGCACGATCAAACATGCTGTGTTTGAACATTCTGGACGAGAAGATAAAGACATTATTTTTGCGTTTACTGAAAAAGACACTTTAGAAATTTTAGAAATGAAGTATAGGAAGGTATATTATTCTGTGCTTATGTTCCAAATTCAACGAGCAAAAAAAGATCTTGAAGCACAAGGCTTGAAGACTTTAGAAATTTATCAAGAGTTGTGGCCATTCTTTCTTGCAGAAGCAAAAACAAAAAGTCTGTATTTCTATAATTTAGCTGAAGAAAAAAAAGTGTATGGAGAGAAATTATGGCTTGCTCTTCCTAAAAGTATTCCTGAGTTACGTATTGTTTCTGAAAAATTACAGCTTGTTGGAGTTATTGATAGAGTAGACCTTGTGGATGGATTTATTCCTGTAGAAATTAAAACAGGGAGTGCGCCACGTGATGGAGTGTGGAAAGAGCATATGATACAAATTGGAGCATACATATTGCTTCTGAGTGAACATTATGGGAAAGATATTTCTGAAGGATATGTAGAATATCGAGCAATTAATGAACGAAGAAAGATTGTTATGAATCCTTTTCTTAAAGATGAGATTTTGGAGTTGATTCAGAAAGTGAGAAATACTTTAAATCGTAAAGAATTGCCTGCTAAAACCAATGACATAAAAAAATGTGAGAAGTGTGGGATACGAGATATATGCTTTTCACAGGTCTAATGTACTCTTTTTTCGAGAAATTCTTTTCTTACTTTTCTTGCAAGATGAAGCATCTTTGTTTTTGCGTTAGGAAATGAAGAATATTTTTCTTTGATAATTGGTTTTTTATCTGTACTATACTGAGGAATAATCTCTGTTTGTACAAGAATACCTTTTTTATTTTTTGTGTCAATTCGTACTTTTATAGGGATGTACCAAAAATGGTGTAATTCCCATTCTCCAATAATTGCGCGCTCTTGTGAAGTCATTTCCCAAAGTGTTCCGTGAACAACACTTCCCTTGCATGGAGTAATAATATAAGAAAGAAAAGTTTTTCCCCAGCCACATTTTTGTAAAAGAGATTGTGCTTTCGAAGGAACTTCTGAGAAGGATTGAAGAAAAAGACCATAGTCCTTAAGGATTGCTTTTTTTCCTTTGGCTTTTCTGCCCAAGAGAGCCTCTATCATCTCAGGATAGGCATTTGCTCCATATCCAAAATAGAATATTTTTTTCTCCATTGTCTACAGAGAATGATAAATCTCTTTAAAAAGACTTCTTTATAGCTTCTTAAATAGATTTTGGAGCCTATCGACAGGCTTATAAACACTAGATTTTTCTTTTATAATGTGAGCGGCCATAGTGGCCTGGTTCCACCTGTTCCCATTTCGAACACAGCAGTGAAATAGGCCGACGTTCCGTTGTTGTACTGCATTAAATGCGGGAAGCTCGGTTCGCTGCTCCACCTTATATTTTCCTTTTTTAACTTCATACAAAAATGGCAACAGAAAAACATATTGAAGTATTTCCTGGATCTCTTAGTGATTTAGAAAGAATGACTGGGCAGAGATTTATGTATATGCTATTTCCAGGATATTCAGCATTTCCAGAAGGCCCAGATGACCCTCCATCAGGTATATCTAAAATAGTAGTCGGACGAGCGCTCAAAGAAGAAGATTTGGAAAATTCCATCAGAGAGGAAGCAGAAAAGTTTGGGGCAGATGCAGTTGTGAACGTTATTTATAGAGAATTTGCTCACCCTGATAGATATCGAGCCGCAGGCTCCCTAGTAAAATTAAAACCATAATTTCTTCACTACAATAATTTATATAAAGCATTTTTTCTAGCAAAATTGAATGCTCTTCGCACATTTCTCTGATTGTCATGTTGGTGGTTGGAAAGAGGAAAAACTGAAAGAACTGAATATGCAGTGCTTTAAGAAAGCTATTGCTCTTGTTATGGAAAGAAACGTTGACTTTCTTCTCATCTCTGGAGATTTGTTTAATACTGCACTACCACAGATTGACTATATTAAAGAATGTACTTCTGAATTGAAGAAACTGAAAGACTTGGGCATCACGGTGTACATGATTGCAGGCTCGCATGATTATTCTCCTAGTGGAAAAACTATGCTTGATGTTTTAGAAAAAGCTGGTCTCATTATCAATGTGATGAATTTTTATGAGGATGGGACTTTAAAATTTACTTATGATAAAACTGGTGCAAAGATTACTGGTATGCTCGGAAAGAAAGGTGGATTAGAAATTAATGATTATGAAAATCTCAATGTGAAAAATCTTGAAGCTGAAGATGGTTTCAAAATTTTTATGTTTCATACAGCAATCAATGAATTTAAACCACAAGGATTAGAAGAAATGGCTGGAGCAGATGCTGCAACATTGCCACAGAATTTTCATTATTATGCAGGGGGGCATGTACATTATATTTTTCAGAAAAAATTTGGACAAGGGGTTTTAACTTTTCCTGGAGCACTCTTCCCTAATAATTTCAAAGAAATGGAAGAGTGGCAGTATGGAGGTGTGTATTTCGTTGATGAACATGCTAAGTGGGAATATGTGCCTGTGAAAATTAAAGATGTTGAAACATTTTCTATTTCTATTGATGATTTGAGCCCAGAACAAGCAACTGCAAAAATATTACAAGAAGTTAAAGCTCGAAATACGAAAGATAAAATTATTACTCTCCGTGTACATGGTGAATTGGATGGGAAAACTTCAGATATCAATTTCAAAGAAATTATTGAACATCTCCATGAAGCATACTTTGTGTTAAAAAATACTAACAAATTACAATCGAAACAAAATAAAGAAATAAGCATGAAATTGGGGACTGTTGAAGAGATTGAACAAGAAATTCTTAAAGAACAAATTTCTGAGATCAAAATCAAAGAAATGGATAAAAATAAAGAAGATCAATTTACTCAATTGCTTATGCAACTATTGAATAAAGAAAAAGAAGATGGAGAAAAAGTGCAGGATTTTGAAAAAAGAATCATCTCTGAAGGATTAAAGGTGTTGGACGTTGAAACTGCATAAAATACGATTAGAGAATATTCGAAGTTATATTTCTGAGGAAATTATTTTCCCAGAAGGAAAAGTCTTGCTATGGGGAAATATTGGCTCAGGGAAAAGTAGTATTTTGTATGCGATAGATTTTGTGTTATTTGGATTGCAACAAACAGACTTAGCTGGTGCATCTCTTTTACGAAATGGCACTGAAGAAGGATCTGTTGAATTATTTTTTTCTATTGGGGATAAAGAATATGTGTTAAAGCGAGTTTTAAAGAGAACAAAGATAGGAGTTGGACAGGATGCTGGATATATTATCCGTAATGGTATAAAAGAAGATAAGACTGCGATGGAATTAAAACAAATTGTTCTAGAACTGTTGAACTATCCAAGAGATTTGATCACAAAAAAGAAAAATCTCATTTATCGATATACAGTATATACACCACAGGAGGAAATGAAAACTATTCTTCTTGGTCCTAAAGAAGAAAGATTAGATACCTTACGAAAAGTTTTTGGTGTGGACAAATACAAGAGGATCAAAGAGAATACCAAGATAGTCATTTCTGAATTAAAAGAAAGAAAAAAAATATATGAAGGGGCAAGTCTCGATCTTCCTGAGAAAATTCTAGAGAGAGAGAAAAAAGAAAAAGAAAATTTAGAGTTAGGACAAAAATATTCTGCACTTCTTCCTCTCTTTGAACAAGTTGAATTAGAGCTTAAGCAAAAGAAAGAACAGATTTTGATGTTAGAAATGAAAAAAGAAGAGCTTTCACACATTCTAAAAGAGTTTGCACTTTGTAGTCTGCAAATTACTCATATAAAAGAAGAGAAAGAAGGAAATGCTGTTAAGGAACAACTGCTCTTGAAAGACATTGAAAATTTACAATTAGAAAAACTTGAGCTGCATGAAGATGTGCAAAAATTAGTGAAAGCATTTGAAGAGCAAATTCTTCTGAAAGAAAAAGAACTGATGGAAATAGAGTTGAAAAAAGATTGGCTTAGCAAAATCAATACGGATCTTGCCCTTTGTGGTTTGCAACTAACCCATATACTAACAGATAAAGAAATAAATGCACAAAAAGAGCAAGTATTATTCAAAGAGCTTGAAAGCTTAGAACTAGAAAAACTAGAATTGCATCAAGATGTGAAAGAACTTATCAAAGCTTTAGATACACAGCATCTTTTGAAAGAGAAAGAGCTACGAGAGACTCTAAATAAAGTTCAAGAGTTTAAGACGAGGAAACAGCATGCTTTGCATATTAAACACAAAATTGAAAGTTTAAATAACTGCCCCACATGTTTTCAGGAAGTTTCCTTGAGTTATAAACAAAAAATTGTTGAAAATTCTTTTTTAGAATTAGGGATTTTTAATAATGAAATACAAATTTCTGAAGTGAAACAGCTTGCTTTAGAGGAGGAAATACAAAACATTCTTAGAGAACTGGAAATTTTAAAGAAAAGAGAACAAGATGTTGCACTCATCAAATTAAAAATTCAGCATTTAGAAAAAAAGAAAGAAGAGTTATCTCTAATTCAGAAGAAAGATATAGAACTTCAAGGCAGTGCTCTCGTATTACGTACAAGAAAAATAGAATTAGAAAAACAACAAGAATCTTTTGCTTATTTAGAAGCCTTATATTCTACTCTGAAACAAAAGTTAGAATCATTACGAAAAGAAATAGAGCTTTTGAGAAATAAAGAACGAGATATTGTATTCATACAATTAAAAATACAAAATTTAGATAAGAAAAAAGAAGAACTCTCCTTAGTTCAGAAGAGAAATATTGAATTGCAGGAATCTCTTTTTAGCTTAGAAGAGCAAAAATTCGGATTAGAACAGAAACAAGAATCTTTGGCATATCTAGAAGCTCTATACCTCCCACTCAAACAGGAAGTAGACTTCATACAAGAAAAAATACAAGTGATCCAATTAGAAAAGACTCAATTAGAAGTTGCACAAAAACATATGCAGCTGTTTCTAAATAGCATAGAACTGGAAATCCATAAAAAGATAGTCTTAAGAGAGAAAAAAGAATCTTTGAATAAAATTCAATTCTGGTTAACAGATCATTTTATTCCATTAATGGAAAATATGGAAAAGAATATTTTATTTAAGGTGCATGCAGAGTTTAATGCACTTTTTGAGAAATGGTTTTCTATACTTATTGATAACCAAACACTTTCTATGTGCTTAGATGAAGAATATTCGCCAAAAATTAATCAGAATGGCTATGATATCGCATATGAATTTCTCTCTGGTGGAGAAAAAACTGCTGGAGCATTAGCATATAGGCTCGCATTGAATCAAATTATTAATAATTTGAATGTGGGATTGAAAACGCAGGATTTACTTATATTAGATGAACCTACTGATGGTTTTAGCCATGAACAATTAGATAGACTAAAAGTGCTTATTGACGAATTGAGAATACCACAAATTATTATGGTCAGCCATGAGGCACAAATAGAATGTTTTGCGGATCATATTATCCGTTTTGAAAAAAGGGATCATGTTACAAAGGTTATTTTTTAAGCTCTAGTTTTTCTTTCCTATTAGTTGAATAATGAACACAAACTATTTAAATCTCCATATAATTAAAGGCAGTTATGAAAAGAGGCACACTATTATTTGTTTTCACACTACTTCTTACAGTAGCTATGGCATCCGCAGACGAAGGTATATCTTTTACTGAGATTAACTCAACTACAATTATATTTCCAGGAGAGCTTGGACAATATACTCTCCTCCTAAAAAATGAAGGGGCACGTGAGTTAAAAATACAAATTCAAGCAGAAGCTTATGCAGGCTTACCTTCTTCTGATTTTGATTATGTCTTTGTTGAGCCAAGTTATGTTGAACTTCAAGGGCATGAAGAAACAGAAGTCATTGTTTCTATTAAACTAAAAGAAGATGTTGTTCGACAAAAACGGTATAAAACGTATATTACTGCTGAAGCCTTGAATCTTGATGGTATTTCTACACTATATGATTTACAAGTCTTTGCGATGCCTCCACAAAGTGCAATTAGTGCAACACTTTCTGAATCTGCAGAGCGTGTTGGGCCTGGAGGAGATCTGAGTATTGATGTACATTTGAAAAATAATCTTATGCAAGATCTCAGTAATGTTGATGTGTATATTTCCAGTGATCTTTTTGAGGATCAACAAACTATTGAACTCTTTAAAAATCAAGAAAAAGATTTAGAATTTATTTTTACCATTCCACGAAGTGCTGCACCAAAAGAATATTCTTTTAATGTACGTTTGTATTATGAAGATGAATTGAGTGGAAGTGTTAGTGGTGATTTTATTGTTGATGAAAATCTGAATGTAAGTGAATATAATGAAATTGTTTCTGGTTTTCTCTATGAAACAAGAACAGTAACTATTAGTAATAATGGAAATTCTGTGATTAGTGATTTCTATGATCAGGATCCAGGGCTGTTTGAGAGATGGTTTACAGGCTATTCTGCTGAGCCAAGTTATGATAATGAATTAGGACAGGCTACATGGACCTTTACTCTTGCTCCAGAAGAAAAATTTGTTCTTGTGAGTGATGAAGATTATCGGCCATTGCTTGTTGGTATTATCGTTGTCTTATTGCTTGGATTCATTATGTATTATATTTTTACCAAAAGAGTTATTATTAAAAAAGAAACTTTCAAATTGAAATACAGCACCGATGGGGTTTCTGAGTTTAAAGTATTGCTTCATTTGAAAAACAATACAAATAAAGCAATCAAGGATATTACTATTATTGATGTATTACCAAAACTGATACAGCCAAAAACTAATTTTGGAACCTTGCATCCAAGTGGTATTGAACGAGGAGACAAAGGAATTAGAATTATGTGGAAGATCCCAGAGTTAGTTAGTGGTGAAGAGCGAATTATTTCCTATGAAGTGGATGCACAGTTTAAAGTGATTGGAGATATTTCTTTGCCAAAAGCAACTGTCAAGTACAAAAATAAAAATAACAGAGCAACCCATATTAGCTCTAACAGTGCAAAAGTTGTTTCTGGTATTGTGGAATCTCCTGAAGAGGAATATCCTAGGAAAAAGAAGTAATCTTATTCTTTTTTTATTTCATTATCTTGGTGTGCTCTACTTCCTGTGACTGATATTTGTCCAAGGTATTTTCCATTGTAGCCAACATCTAGCTTTCTATCCATAGTCACAAAAACAATTTGGCATATTCTTCTCCCGCTTTCCAATTTGATAGGTACGTTACAAGCATTAAATAACTCTAAAGTAATTGTTCCTTTGAAGCCAGGGTCAATCCAACCTGCATTTTGAATGAATAAAAACCTAAACGGCCGATAGAAGATCTTCCTTCTACAAAGCCAACATGATCTAAAGGAATCTCTACATATTCCATTGTTTTTGCAAGGATGAAAGACTTGGGTGGGATGATAATTGTATCAGCTTTTATTTCTCTATATTTAACAGGAGTTCTCATATCAATTAATTCGTGCTGGTGTTCATCCACAACCATAAATTCATCTGCTAAGCGTAAATCAATAGAAGCAGGTTGTATTTGATGATCTTCAATAGGATTTATTATTATTTCTTTATTATTTAATTTTTCTCTTAGTCCATGATTTGAAAGTATCATCTATTTTTTTAGAGGATAAAAGAGTTTTTTAAGTTGTGGATGGTAGAGAATATCTCAAAATGGGTGGACAAAATCTTTATAAAGCTAGGATTTTTCGTCTATAGTAGCCCCACGTAGCTTAATGGTTTGAGCACTTGGCTGTAGATGAATTCCCCTTTTGACACTGCAAAGCAGAGGATGAACAAAGGGCAGCTGATCCCGAGAGGTTCCTGGTTCGAGTCCGGGCGTGGGGATTTATTTTTTTAAACAAATTATTAAACTTAAAATACAAATTTTTACGCACATTAGAAAATTCATTAAACAATAATATTACAGCATCTTCAAGTGCCCAGTAACTTTGTCAATTTTCTCTTCTTTATCAGGGCCTATTGCTGCACAGGTAACTGTTGGTTTGTCAAAAAAAGTTTTTCCTGCATCGGTAATTATTGCAGTTTTCAAACCATGCGCTTGCGCTTCTCGTTGATATTTTTGTAACTCTTTTAGATCTGCAACTTTTAATGTGACTTTTTTCATTCCTTCTTCATACCATTCATGTACTTTTTCTTTTGAAGAACCAAGAACTGCCTCTACTGATGCGTGCGCCACTTGAATAGAAAGTTTTCCTTTGTCCATTTTCAGATCCATACGAACGAGAATTATTTGTTTCATTTTTATTTTCATAGCCTTTAAGTTATATAAAGATTTCCAAAAGCTTTATATTCTTTCTTTCTCATTACTAGAACATTACACTTATAGGAGGGTGTTGTCAGATGAAAAAAATTGGAATGATATTTATTATTTTTCTTCTCGGTATAAGCCTTGCAAGTGCAAGTTTTTTTGGAGAAAGTTGGGGTTTTCTTATAACTGGAAATGTTGTTGCAGAAGGAAATGCAGGAATACTTGAAGGTGAAGAGGTAAGTGGAAGCGGAGAGGGAAGTGCTCCTGCTAGTGATGGAGGAAGTAGTACACCTGCTCCAGAAACAAGCCCTGCACCAAGTGGTAGTGGGGATTCGGGACAAAGTATGCCTGTCGAAGGTGAACAAAAACCACAAGGAGATCAAAATTATCAACAATATCAGGGTGAACAAAGACTAGGTTCTGAACCAAGGAATGAAAAGTGCTTTGTTGGAGATCAAGAAGTCCCTTGCCAGCAAAATCAAGGACCAGATAATTATCAACAATTTAAGGGAGAACAAAGAGCCCCAGAAGATTCTCAAACAATAGAAGGACAAGAAATTAATATGAAAAGTGGAGATTATAAACAGCAAGTTTATGGAGAAAACTGGTGTAAAAATGGACAATGTTGCCCTGATTCTATTTGTGATGATTTTGAACAAAAAACAGGGGGATGTTCAATGGATTGTGGTAGAAAAGGATCACAACAAACAAATCAATATCAAGAATCAACCCCAATACAAAATTATGTAAGCCAAGAATGTTTAACGGATGATACCCTAAATATTTTACAAGAAAAATGTGAAACTAATGGTGGAACTTGGGAGATAATAGATGTTAATGGATGTAGCAAACCAAACTGTAAGTTACAACAAATGAAAGGAAATTTTATTTCTGGTGGAGGCTATGACCAAAATTCTATGCAAACATCAAAACTGCAATGTGAACAAATGGACTTAGTGGCAGACGTGGAATCAGGGATAAATGGACCACAAATTCAATGTGTAAAAGAAGGTGAGGAAAGGTTTGGAGTTATAACAAGAGAAATTGATGCTGTAGAAGCTTTAGAATTTGTATTCAAGCTTGAAGAAATCAAACTAAAATTGAATACAGATGGAGATTTATACAAACGTGTTGAAAGGCTACAAAAATACTATGAAAATCAAGGAGATACCGAATCGGCTCAAAGATATTCTAATGCCTTAACAAAGATGGAAGAAGCTCGATTGGCAATAGATTCTTTAAGAGAACAAATGAAAAATTCAATAGAAAGTGAAGGAAAGCTTACTGTAGAAAACTTGTATATGTTTAAAGAAATGACACAAGAAATTGTAGAAGGTAATTTGATGAAAATTGCTTATGCAATGATCGGTGTCAATGTAGACTTAGTAAGTGAAAGTGAATTATTAGAAAGCAAAGATTGTGAAAATGATGATGAATGTTTTGAAGAACGATTTAAACAGTGTGTCATTGGAACAACATTTGAACCTTCAGAAGAACAAGGGGAAATAAGATTAGAAATTGCTGGAAGCGATAGCGGAGCTTGTACAGTTATCTTAAAAATTGAAAATTCTGGAGATGTAAATTGTGTTTTTAATGAAGCACAATACAAGTACATGCCATTGTCTAGAGAGGCATTCCTTAGTGTTTGTGGAGAAGAACTAAAAAGCAAAATAACTATGCCTATAGAAGAATTTGAAGATGAATCTGAATTTGAAGGTGAATATGATGGAGGAAAAGACCAATTCTGTCAAATTAATGAAGGCTGTAATTGCAACGAAATATGTGAAGAAAATATTGGAGAAGATGCCAATTGTGATGACTGTTTGAGATTTGGGACCTGTGGAGATGGATTATGTGAACCAAAAGTCAATGAAAATCTTGAGAATTGCCCTGAAGATTGTACTTCAAATATAATCGAAGAGAACAGCATAGATTTGGTTGAGGAAGAAATACTTTCAGAAACAACAGAACCTGTAATGAGTGAAGAGCTCATTACTCAATAAGGAGGTGAAAATATGCAGAAAAAAATACTTGCAATTGTTATGGTACTTTTGTTGCTTTTATTAATTACAGGATGTACAAGCAGCATAAAGAGTGATGAACAAGCTGTAGATGAAATGGGGAATGTAAGTGATGAGATTACAGACATAACTCAGGATTTACAGACAATAAACGAAGATCTTGGAAGTTCTTCTACCTAATTTTTTTCTTTTTTTATTTTAGATGCAATTCTATAATATCATCATCTTTTAATTCATGCTCAAGACCAAATTTCTCCCCAGCATGTTTTGCACTCTTTCCCCATATTCTTGCGTACTTAAATTTTTTTAAGAAATCCTTGTGAATGAGACGTGCCATTGTTTTTACTGTATCCCCTTCTTGCAATGCAACAGGTGGCCAATCCTTTTCTTTTCCAGGAGTTTTTGTAAAAACTTTCATCAAACGAAGTGTATGAAATATATTCTCTTTGAGTTTTTCTAAACCATAACCTGTTTCTGCAGAGATGCCTTCTCCTTTTATGTCTGCTTTTGTGTGTATTTTGAGAAGAGGTAAATATACAATACCTTCATTCAATACATCCGCAAGGTCTTCTATAGTGACAGGCTCGAAAGCAGTAATTATTGCATTATGATAACCATTTTGGGTGAGAAGCTGAATTGCATCTTTTGTATCAAATCTAAAATATTTATTCCCTAAAAACTCAATTCCTCCCATACCTTGTTTTTTTACAATGATTTTTGGCTTTTCTGCGTTTAGTCTTATATTTGCTTTTTCAAATTCTTGATAGAGTAAATCTAATTGCTGCTTTTCATTTTGTGTATTGTCAATGAGGAAAACAATAATATCTGCACTCCGCATAATGCTAAATAATGTAGGGCCTTCTCCTTTGTATGCAAAGTCTTCATAGATTGCTGGGATTTCTATCACCTGCATTTTTACACCTTTATAATCTGTAATGCCCACTTCAGGTTTTGTTGTAGTAAATTTGTAGTCAGCGATAAGGGGTTTTGCATTTGTTAAAGCTGTAAGAAGTGTTGATTTGCCTGCATTTGTTAGAGAGACGAGAATGACTTGTGCTGCGCCTTCTCTTTTAATTGCAAGATTTGCTCCTTTGCCTTTGCCTTTCCCAGTGAGACGTTCTTTTTCTATTTGAGCGCGAAGCTTGGAAATCTTTGTTTTAATTTCTGCTCGAAGATTCTCTGTGGATTTATGGTTTGGGCCAACACGCAGCATCTCCTCTAAGCCTGCAATTTTTTCTGGAATTGTTTTTGCAGCATTATATTTTGCTTCTGCTTTGAAATACTCTGGACCAGCGTTGATTGGCATGCTTCTATGGAAAGTTTCTTCTTTTTTAAGTCTTCCTCTCTTATTTAGAATTTATTCTTCTTTGTAAAATCTTTGTTTATAAATGTTCCTACTAAATAGCTTTGGTAAAGCTTTTTAAATAAAAATACTCTCTTTTAAGTTATGGCGATTGCTCTCTATTATTCAAGTGTTGTTACAAACATAGTCGCAGGAATTCTGGTTATTGGTTTTGGAATTCTTGTAGGGAATATTTTTTCTATCATTGGAAAGAAGGTTTTGCAAAGTTTTGAAATAGAAAAAATTTTTCAAGAAAGAGGTGTACGCTTTCCATTTGAAGAGTTTATTGGTTCAATTATTAAATATGGAATTTATATTGCTGGACTTATTTTAGGTTTAGGATTTTTAGGTTTAGAGAAAATACTTTTATATGTAATCCTTGTCATTATTTTAGGATTGCTTATTGCATTCATCCTTCTTTCCTTGAAAGATTTTATTCCAAATTTTATTGCAGGATTGATTATTTATATGAAAAGCAAGCTTAGAACAGGTGATATTGTTGAAATTGATACTATTGAAGGGAAGGTTATACATACAGATATGCTCGAAGCTAAAATTCGAACAAAAGATGGAGATGTTGTCATTATGCCTAATATTCTTGTTCTGCGTAGCACTATTACTAAGAAGAGAAAATGAGATATTCTATTACTATTTGCCATGATGATGGATAAAATATTAAGCAATTTTTGCATATGCCTTTTACAGAAGTTAAGGAAAGATCTATTTTTTGTGAAGATGTTAATGAAAAAGCAGATGGAGATATTCTTATTTTTGCAATGACACATATATAAAACTAGTAGTTTACAAGAAATACAACAGAAAAATAAGCAGTGCTACCCAAAGCAGAATGCCTACAAGAAGCCTTGTATCCTTATAAAATTGTTCTGGGTGGCGTGCGATCACACTTTTTGTTTCTATAAGATAAAAGTATCTGAGAATAACATAAAGCGCAAATGGTAGACTATACACTAATTTAGGGTAAATGCTGAGGAAAGAATAGAGACTGTACGAGAGTAAGAGTGCTGTTGTTGCAATAATCATCAAAGTATTTGTGATATTAACTTCATAATCTTGAAGAACTTTTTTATGGAGACTTGCTTTATTCTTTAATATGGAGATGTCTGCTTTGCGCTTTCCCACAACAATAAATAAGCTAAGGAAGAAGGTGCAAAGAATGAGCCATGGGCTTAAGCGTATATCGAGAATGAATGAACCTGCCATTGCCCTTAGCACGAAATTTGTGGAGATGAAAATAATATCTACAAAGAGCTCCTCTTTGAAATATAAGGAATATAATTGCGTGAGGAAGAAGAAAATTAAGAGAAGGACAAAAAAGATTTCTGAAAGAAAGAATGCCAGGACTAATGAACTTGTAGCTAAAAGAAAAGCTAGGATTGTTGCTGTCATTATGGATATTTTCCCTGAAGCAATAGGACGATCTTTTTTCTCTGGATGTATTTTATCTTTTTCACGATCAAGAATATCATTGAGAATATAATTAGTTGAGGACATCAAACAAAGCGCAAAAAATCCTACAATTGTAAGGAAGATACTTTTTGGATCTCCAAGTAAGCCTGCAAAAACTAAAGGTAAAAATATTAAAAGATTCTTATACCACTGCTGGACACGAAAAAGCTGGAAAAACATAATAAATAAATTTTATTCTTCTTTTTAAGGACTATTTTTCTCAATAATAACCATTAGAAAGTTTAATAAATCAAAAATTCTTTTTTCTAGAGATGAAAAAGAGTCTTGTTTTGCTCATTTTGGTGATTTTTCTTTTAGGATGCTCCTCAGAAGAAAGTACAGAAACAAGTGTTGAGATAGAAAATAGCGAGGGAATAGTTATGGAAGAAATACAAGAAAATCAAATTTATGCAGTTATGGAAACAAGCAAAGGAACTATCAAAGTTCTTCTCTATGAGGAAACAGCTATTACAAAAGAAAATTTCGTTTCTCTTATTGAAGAAGGATTCTATAATGGATTAACATTTCATCGTTATGAGCCAGGATTTGTCATTCAAGGAGGAGATCCTAATGGTGATGGCACTGGAGGAAGTGAGAAAACAATAGCTTTAGAAGTTGTTGGAAAAAGTCATTCTCGTGGAACTGTAGGTATGGCACGAAGTTCAGACCCTAATAGTGCTAGTTCACAATTTTTCTTTAATCTTGCAGATAATACTTTTTTAGATAGTGGATATACAGTGTTTGGAGAAGTTACTGAAGGACTTGATGTGATGGATTATTTACGCGCTGGAGATACTATTACAAGTATCACTATTAGTCAAACGTAACCTTTGAGATTAATCTTATGCCAATCCCAAGCACTCTGAATCATATCTTTTAATTCATATCTTGGCTGCCAGCCTAACTCTTTCTTTATTTTTTCTGCAGAAGCATATAATACTGGAGGATCACCAGCTCTTCTTTCTTTTTCTTGAATAGAAATCTTTTTTCCTGTTACTTCTTCACAGATTTTCAAAACTTCTCTATTACTATAGCCTTTTCCTATACCCAAATTATAGAATTTTGATTCTCCACCTTTATCTAAATGTTTTAATGCAAGAATGTGTGCTTCTGCTAAATCAAGAACATGAACATAATCACGAATACATGTCCCATCAGATGTATCATAATCTGTTCCAAATAATTCAAAATGTTCTATTTCACCAAGAGCCACTTTTAAGGCAATAGGAATAATGTGTGTTTCTGGTCTGTGATCCTCACCTATATCATACGCTGCGCCTGCTGCATTAAAATAACGAAAAGCAACAAAATGTAAAGAATAATTATCTGAATAAAATTTCAATGCTTGTTCGAAAAGAAGTTTTGTAAGACCATAAGGGTTTACTGGATGCTGTTCTAGACCTTCATGTATAGGTATTTCTTTTGGAAGTCCATAGGTTGCACAAGATGAAGAAAAAACAATATTCTTAATATTCTTTTTATTTAGACATTCTAGGAATATGAGACTTTTTATTAAGTTATTATTATAATAGATATTTGGATCTGTTACGGATTCCCCTACGTAGGCATAAGCTGCGAAGTGAATAACTGCATCAATAGCATGTTGGTCTAATAAGGCTAAAACTTTTTGTTCATCACTTATACTCATTTTTATAAAAGTAACTTCTTTAGGTAAAGATTCTATATGACCACGAGAAAGATTATCTAATACAATGACTTTATAGCCTTCTTCTAGAAGTCTTCTTACTGTAATACTCCCAATGTATCCAGCTCCTCCTGTGACAAGAATAGTTTTCATTGTATAATATCTGGTCTCCCTATGGAAAAATAGTTAAAATCTTCTTCTTTCATTTGAAGATAATTTAAAACATCTTTCCCATCAAAGATTATTTTATTTTTTAATTTATTTCTTAAAATATCAAAGTCTGGTTGTCTATATACTTTCCAATCATTCGTTATACACAAAATATCAGAATTATTGACAGCTTCATACATATCATTGATCAAAGAGAAATTGGACAGATCAACGCCTTTTCTTTGCAGTTCCTTTAGAAACTCCTCTCCTGCTTGAGGATCATGTGCACGAACTTTTGCTCCTCTTTCTAGTACATCTTTCACTATGATAAGAGATGCTGCATCACGAACATCATTTGTATCTTTTTTGAAAGCCAAACCCCAAATTGCGATGGTACACTTTGAGAGATCTTCTCCAAAAAGAGAAATGATTTTTTTATTGAGTTTCTTTTTTTGATCTTCATTTTGTTCTAAAATTATGTTTAAAGACTGTACAGTGCATTCATCTAAGCCTAAGTCTTCTGCTGTTCGTTTTAATGCAGAAACATCTTTTCTAAAACAAGATCCACCGAAGCCAAGACCAGGATGGACAAATCTTCCAATCCTTTCATCCCCCAGAACTGCAGGAATAATCGCACGCCAATTTGCACCAGCTTCATGAGAAATATTTGCAAGCACATTTGTTATATGTACTTGTGCAGCAAGGTAGGTATTGAATGCATATTTGGATAACTCTGCATCACGAAGACCCATGACATGTATTCTGCCACTTTGATGTGGAAAAAAGAAAGGAGAGTATATCTCGCGTAATATTTTTTCTGCTCTTGGAGAGTCAACACCTATGATTACTCTATTTGGATACAATGCATCTTTGACAGCACTCCCTTCTGCAAGTGTTTCTGGATTTGAAGCTACATCGAATTCACCAAGATAATACTTTTTTATTATTTCTTTTACTCGTTCTGCCGTTCCAATAGGCACAGTACTTTTATCTACCACAAGTTTGTAACTGGGATGAACTTGTAGCACTTCTCCAATTGTTTTTGCAATATCTTCCACATAGCTTACATTTGCTTTTCCTTCTTTATCATCAAAAGGAGTTCCTACTGCAATAAAAATAACTTCAGAATCTCTTATTGCAGATTTTGCATCTACTGTAAAGAATAATCTTCCTTCTCTAGAATTTCTTCTGAAAAGTTCTTCTAAGCCTTCTTCATAAATGGGAAGCGTATTTGTTTCGTTTCGACAATATGCACTAAGATTATCTATTTTTTTATTATCAACATCAAAAAGAATAACTTTGTGTCCTTGATTTGCCATAACTGCCGCATGGACAATGCCTACAAACCCTGCACCAGCAACTGCTATTTTCATATAAGGTTTTTCCTTTAGAAGATTTATAAGGGTTGTGGAGCGGGCATTGTTACCTATAGATTTTTAAGTAAATTTAACTTATTTTTAGATAAGATGACAAAAAAATATACTGTTATTGTAGAGCAAGGGGAAGATGGATATCTTCTTTCTGGAGTTCTTGAGCTTCCTGGTTGCCACACTCAAGCAAAAACGTACGATGAGCTTATGAAACGGACTAAAGAAGCAATTTCCCTTTATTTAGAAGTTAAAGGATCACCAAAAAGTAAAAGCACATTTCTTAGTTTACAACAATTAGAAGTTGATGCAGCATAATGTCAGATAAAATTCCTTTACTTAAAGCAAAAGATGTTGCAAAAGTTCTTGAAAAATTAGGCTTTCAGTTTAAGAGACAAAAAGGAAGCCATATGTTTTTTGAACATCCTGATGAAGATATTGATATAGGTCTTTTGAATAAAATAATTAAACAAGATTTGCAAATTAGCAGAGAGGAGTTCTTGAAACACTTAAAGTAAATTACCCAATTACACTGGTCTTAATCATTTCTTTACAAGAACATTCTGTGTGTTGGATCTTTGGAATAAGCTCTTTCAATAAGGATTTTACCTTCTCTGCATTCTCATGCATGACTCGTAATACTTCTTCAAGAGTCACAGGCTCTCTTGTATCCATAAAACAGTCGTAGTCCGTTGACATAGCAATACTTGCATAACACAAGCCAGCTTCACGTGCTAAAACCACTTCAGGAACTGTACTCATGTTAATAATATGTGCACCCCAAGAACGAAAGATATGTGATTCTGCTTTTGTTGAAAATCTTGGGCCTTCAATGGTCACTACAGTTCCTTTTTTATGATAGGTGAGCTTTTGTTGTTCTGCTACATTAATTATATATGCGCGTAGTTTTGCACAGAAAGGTTCAGCCATAGGAATGTGACAGACTTTGTTTGTATCATAGAATGTTTGTGCGCGTTTTGTTGTTCTATCTATGAATTGATCTGGGAAGACTAAATTACCTGGAGCAATATCTTCACGAAGAGAGCCTACTGCTGTTGTTGCAATAATGTGTGTGCAGCCTAGTTCTTTTAATGCCCAGATGTTTGCACGATAATTGACATTTGAAGGCATGATTTGGTGCTTCTTTCCATGGCGTGCAAGGATTGCAACGTCTACACCATTTAGTTTCCCTGTAGTTATAGAAGAGGAGGGATGGCCATAGGGAGTTACTAGGTCTATATTTTCATAATTTTCTAGGAGTTTCGGATCGTCAAGACCTGAGCCACCAATAATTCCGATTTTGATCATATGAAAAATATTATTTTGAGGATTTAAAAGAATTGTTGTTCCTATTTTATGTAGAAAATTATTTAAACTTCTCTTTCTTAGACTTTCTTATGAGTAATATCAAAAAAGGGAATGTGACCATTATGGTTGCAAATATGGATAGAGCTTTGAAATTCTATACTGAAGTTCTTGAGTTTAGCTTAAAAGAACGTTTTCAAAATGAATGGGCAGAAGTTGAAGCACCTGGAATGACTATTTGCTTCCATCCACAAAAAGGAAATAAGTCTCATGGAAGTGTCTCTCTTGGTTTTCAAGTGAAGAACATTAAAGAACTTGTTGCAAAATTGGAAAAGCAAGGTATTGCTATTGCAGTGAGAGATGAGGGCTATTTAATGCTTGCAAGCTTTTCTGATCCTGATGGAACTCCTCTGTACTTTGCTGAGATGAAAAAGTAAGGCTTATAAAGTCTTTTCTAGTTTTCTAATCCCTATGGGGCTGTAGTATAATCTGGTAGTACAGCCGCCTCCAAAGCGGCTTGTTCGGGTTCAAATCCTGACAGCCCCACCATTTTTATTTATATAGCAAACCTAAAGCCCCAAGAACAATAAATAGAATAATTCCTAGCAGAATTATAAGTGCTAAATTTGGTTCAAACCACAAATCATTTGCTATTCTCTTCCAACTTTTTATTATGATGTTTTGCATTAGTTCTCCGATACTCGTGAATTACTATGACCTAACACTTGTTAGTGTTGAGGTTATAGCTTCTTGTTTCATTGAACTACTTTCTGTTTCGTTCTCCACAAAGCCCAATCCCTGAGCCAAGATATTTTTTGCAGAATTTACATCTCTATCTAATTTTAGACCACAATCACAAAAATATGTTCTTTGTGACAAAGGCATAGATTGGAGTTCCCCGCAATTACTACACTTTTTGCTTGTATTTCTTGGATTCACTTCTATTATTTTAGTTCCAGCACTTTCAGCCTTGAACTTCAACATAGAAACAAATTTACCCCACGAAACATCAGCAAAATTTCTTCTATTCCAAAAACGATTCCTCTCCTTACTCATCATCTGCTTTATCCCAAGTTTTTCTACACAAATAACTTTATTTTCAGAAACGAGTTTTGTAGAAACTTTGTGCAAAAAATCATTCCTCTGATTTTCTACTCTCTCAAACAAAACACCTAACCTTTGTTTAGCTTTATATCTGTTATTACTTCCTCTTTTTTTCTTTGATAAGTTTTGATGAGCTTTCTTGATTTTATTCAAACTCTTTTTCAAAAACAAAGGAGATTTTACTTTATTACCTTTATCATCAGCAATAAAATTAATTATTCCCAGATCAATACCAGTTACCCCTTCCCCACCAACTTTTTTGTATTCTTCATCTGTTATCATAATCGCATACCATTTTCCAGCAGTCTTTTTTATTGTTACTTGCTTGATTTTTCCATCAGTAACTCTATGGCATCTAATATCTATTTCTCCAATCTTTGATAAACTTAATTTTCCAAATCGGTTTCCTGTTTGTCGTAACTTGAACCCACTTTGATTATAATTTATTGTTTTGAACCAATCCCTTCCTTTGAAACGCAACTTACCAACCTTTCTACCATTCTTTTTTAATTGACTTAATCCCCTTAAGTTATTGAATAATCTATAACATTCATATTGCAAGGTTTTAGAATAAACTCCATTCAATTCAGGAAACTCTTTTTTTAATTTTAAAATACTGTGTTGAATTTCTCCACGATTTATTTTAGTTTGTTTATTCAGTTTTTCTAATAATTGGTTATACACGAAACGGCAAGACTTGAAAGTTTGAAACAAAGTTTGTTCTTGTTTCTTTGAAGGATACAAACGAAATTTATATGCTTTCATAATTCTTTTCCCTTTCCTTGATTTTCAACATACTTTTTTACTTGCTCTAATGTTGTTTGACCAGTGGTTATCAAACAATAACTACTACTCCAAAAGACATCTCCCAAAAGTTTATCTTTTATTCTTGAATAATATCTGTTTCTTATTGCTTTTGAGGTTGCACTTTTCCAATTATTTATAAATTTCAGTAATTGTGTTTGAGGTTTGCATTTTAACAAAATATGAATATGGTCTAAATCTGTTTCAATGCAAGTTATTTGAATATCATAACTTTCAGCTATCTTGTGAGTTCTTGATTTTAGTTCTTCAATTATTTCGGGAAAATCTAAAACCTTTCTTCTATACTTTATACACTGCACAAAATGGTAATTCAGAGAATAAACTGAATGTGAGTTCTTATCAAATACATATTTCATAAATACTATTACTCCTTTACTCTTTATAAAGACATTGTTTGGTTATGCCAATTCATCTATACCCTAACAAGTTCAGGATATAGACTTCTTGGCGATAAGATTTAAGAGGGTTAAAATTCTTTTCATAAAGCTTTCCTAGAAAAAACCGGAAGATTTCCGGATTATTGAAAAATACTCTCTTCTGTTGTTGTATAAGGAATAGTTACTTTAAAATCTGGAGAAATAGTGTAAGTGTATACATCTTCTTGGAAGGTTAATTGCTTTGTTGTCTTTCCCACTATCGTCATTGTTCCTTCCTTTGCTGTATATGTAAAGGAATAATCTTCTATAGTTAAAGAATATTTCTTGAGATATTCACTAAATATTTTTTCAAAGTCATTTTCAAAATTTTCTTGAGAAGTTTGTTTTGCAGATAAAGTTGCTGCAAGTTCTATTGCATAGAGTTGTTGCTCTGCTTCTTGATAAGTTTCAAACACCTGAATTTCTTTCTCTCCTAAGTAGAGAGATTCTCCCCCAGGATTTTGTTTTCCTACAGAACCATAAAAGACAAAAATAGCTATAATAAAAGAAATTGCACAAATGTATAAGAAAATAAATGCTTTTTTATTCATTGGAAGACCTCTAATATAACCAGTACTTGTTCTTCAGGATTTACTGTAGGGAGATAGACTTGCCAATAATATTTATCTTCTCCTGGAAGTTGAGCTGTATATCTTGGAGTGCAACGAAATATATTCTCATTTTTAATATTAATAACCGTAATAAACCAATCATCACCATAAACAGGCTCTAAATAGTTATGGATTATATTTAGTAATTCTGTACTGCAAGTCATTTCGCTAGAGATTATCCCTTCTTTTATTATGGGCCGCAGAGACTCTTCCTGTATTATAGGATAATTTGTAGGAAGGTGTGCAATCAACTCTCCAAAAGTATACTCCTCAGAAACTGGAAGTTTTAATAGATTTAAGAGGTCAGTACCAATGAGTTCTGTTTCTCCATGTAAAGCATTTTTTGCCTCATCTACACTAGAATTATAGTCTGCTTTTGCGATAGTAAGAGCGACTACACCAATAATAATAATAATGATGGAAAGAACAAACTCTAAATTATCTTCTACTTGCGCTTTTTTATTTAGCATGCAGGCTCCTCAAACATGAATTGGACTGTTGCTGTACGATGTTCATTATTTTCATAAACCCAGAGTGTTTTGTTTATTGTAACGGAATCATAAATTGTTCCTCCAATGCTTTTTCCTTCAATAGTAATATTTACTTTTTTTGTGATAAAGGTAAAACACTCCTCTAAATTTTTTTGAGAGAATTTACTGATATCTACTGTACCAGGTAATGTACGATCGATTTCTGGCTCTACATAAGTGAAGCATTCTCCATAGAGAAACTTTGCAATCATGATTTCTTCTAAAGCAGTATCCGTACATTGTACCTTTTCTGTTTGATAGTCTCTAAATGCACTATTAAGATACAAAAAAATGAATGTTAATAGAAAAAGAGCTACTAAGAAATAAATCCATTTGTATCCCAAAACAAATTGTCCTTTAGGCATTTTTTTTCACCTGTATTGTATTTTCTCCTTGTTCTTTTCTTAGTGTGAGATTATAATAGGAGTAACCGTTGAAAAGATTATTATTTGTTGTTACTTTGATGTCTTCTTCTTGAATTTGTACTTCATACATTTCTTTGAGTTTGTAGTTGTATTCAATAGCACCAGGAGAAGCTTGAATAGTTTCTATGAGGAGTTTGAGGTCTTCTTGTGCGTATATTTTGTTGATGTTTGAAATGGAATCAAAGTTTGCTGCTGTTAAGATTAATATTCCTGCTACGAGAATACCAAGAATTGCTTCCATAGCAAAAAAGAACTGATGCTCCTCTCCCTTTTTATCCATACTCTCCTAAGAAACTTTTTCCTTTAAATAATTGTTGTTAAGCCAAAAGGTTTGTATTTGTTTTACAAATGTCTGTTCCTTCTGATACAAAATATAAAATATTATTCTCTTTTTGTGGAGAGCCTTCTATTTTCATGTGTGTTTTAGTAAATGTATCGTCAAAAGAGCTATCATATGCGCTTGTTTGGATATCTGCAATAGAAGGTGAAATTATCCATTGTTGCGTTGCGCTCGTTCCAACTACGTTAGGAGCATCTGCTATACTCATAGAATAGAGAATTATTTGTTCTGAGAAAGCTTCGCTTCCTTGAACTTCAATATTACTTTCTGTTTCGAAGGTGTCAATATATTTTGCATTTCCAATATCCCAAAGTTTTACCTCTTTCCCTGAAAACACCAAAGCATAACTTATTCCTAAGAAAGAAGGATCGGCCGTACAAATACAAGAATTAGATGTTGCACATGATTTGTACTTTTCTTTATAATCTTCGAATGAGGCTACTATTTCTTTATAATTTTCATTTACACATTCTTCATTGCTACAAAATTTTATTTCATTCCCTTGTCTTTGCAGGAATAAGGTAAAGACTCCATTATTTGGACCTTCACGATAGAATCCAGTGGAACATTCTGTGTCTGTGAAAGAATATTCTTTTGTTGCTTTACTGGTGAAAGGATAACAAATAGGCTTATCTAAACAAGCATTTTCATAGATTGTTTTGTAAGAACCATCGCATACACAAATGCAATCTTCTGATCCACAGGCATCAGGTATTTGTACCGTTCCTGCACATGACTGCCCCGTTACATAAGACTGGCCAGGGATTTCTGATACTCCTGTTATAAAATCCTGCCCTGAGAAAGAAACTAAAAGATAACCATCAGGTAAATAATAAGCCATAAAAGTTTTTTCTCCATCTTTAAGTTCTTCTATTTTTGCAGTTAAGGAATCAAAGCTGTCTTCTGTTTTTTGTGTTGTTGCGTACCATTGAATGCCAACTGTGAGAATAATAGAGGTAAGCATAACACCTGCAATTGTACCAATTATCCAAGAAAAACTTTCGTTTCCATCACCTCTCTTATTTATCATGGCTTTAATCCTTTTGCTGCTTCTTCCAAGCCAAGACTAGATGAAATTCCTGTTATTTCCTTGACGAAATTTGTGATTTGACCTCTAAAGATAAGCGCAACTGCAATGAGTACGATTAAGATAAGAATAAGAACAATCACTGTTTCCATTGTTAATTCCCCTTTTTTCATATGAGAGAGAAAGAAGAAAGAATATTTAAAGGTTTTTACTAAACGTTAACACAGTCATCAGTTTCACCATCACTATCTGAATCAGTAAGCTTCTTCCCATGTTTTAAAATACTATCAGCATTTTCACAAGATTTTCCTTTCAAAGTTTCATCTTCAAACCGAGGATTTAACCAAGAAGCTTCATCTCCTGTTGTACAATAAAATTTACACTTTGAACTATACAATGCAATTTTTTCTGCACTAATAGAACCGACATCTTCTGTTTGGCCAAATAAATTCGTTAAGCCACCTGTAAAGAATAATGCGATGACAATCAAAGCAATCAATGCTAAGACTGCTAATATAATAAAGTTTAAAGAAATATCCATCCCTTTTTTATTAAGTATCACCATCTTTTATGAGTAAAGAGAGTTAGAGATATTTAAA